>CAYYHT010000899.1:0-2937 GCA_964471355.1 uncultured Enterobacteriaceae bacterium | reverse complement strand
CGCTCTGGCCGCACAAGCTCAGCACACCCAATGGTGGCCCCTGGAACGCATTCGCGCGGGACAGCTCCAGCAGCTTCAGTCGCTGGTCCAGCATGCTGCGCGGACCACCCGTCGAGGCCGCAAGCACTTCGGGCAGCTCGCTGACCAGCCGCTCACGTGGGAGCGTTGGCGACAGGTGCCCATCACCAGCCGCGCCGCCCTGCAGGGACAGCCGCGCAAGTTCTTGAGCAATGCCGTGCCCAAGACGCATGGCCCCGTCGGAACGGTGTCGACCTCAGGCTCGACCGGCCGCCCGGTCGTTGTTCATCGCACGGCGGCGACCTCGCTGATCTGGCGGGTGATGACCGCACGGAACAACCAGTGGCACAGGCACGACACCCACAAGGTGCTGGGGACTGTGCGTCATGCTCCCGAGGCGCCACCTCCGCGTGGGCGCACGGCCACGACCTGGGGGGCTGCGGCCAAGCTCTTTGGCGGCACGGGCGGGTGTGAAATCCTGCACATCGGCGCCAGCACCGAGCAGCAGCTGGCCTGGCTGCAGAGCCGCAAGGTCCATTACCTGCTGATGTATCCATCGAGTCTGCGGGACTTGCTGCACCTGTGTGAGGAACGAGGGGTCACGTTCCCCGATCTCGTCGCCATCAAGACCTTTGGCGAAGTGCTCTCGCCGAACCTGCGTGCGCTGGTGCGCGAGCAGTGGGGCTTGCCAATTGTCGACATGTATTCGACCACCGAGGTGGGCTACATCGCCCTGCAGTGCCCCAAGCACGACCACTTCCATGTGGTGAGCGAAGCCGTGCACGTCGAGGTCGTCCGCGAGGACGGGTCGGCCTGTGCGGTGGGCGAGGTGGGGCGGCTATTGGTGACCCCGCTGCACAACTACGCCATGCCCCTGTTGCGCTATGACGTGGGTGATCTCGCGGTGATGGGGGAGCCCTGCGACTGCGGCCGCGGCTTGCCAGTTCTGCAGCGGGTGCTCGGTCGAGTCAGGCACACCTTCGTGACGGCAGACGGCGCACGCATCTGGCTCACCATGGGAGCCCACAAGTTCGCGAGCCTGGCACCCATCGTTCAGTACCAGTTCGTGCAAAAGAAGGCGGGCAGCCTGCAGGCTCGCTTCGTCACCAAGCGGCCTCACACCCCGGCCGAGGCCGATGCCATCTTGGCCCATCTCAACAAAAAGGCCCCCCCAGGGACCGACATTTCGATCGCCTGGGTGGACCACATTCCAAGAACTGCCCGAGGGAAGTTCTTGGATTTTGTTTCCGAGCTGTAGCTAGGGCAGGTAGGTCGCCGACAGGTTGAAGCCGTCCACGTAGAACGTGCCGTCCTCGCCGTCGTTCCCGTCTCCGCCGGTAATGTCGACCGTTCCGGTGGTCAGCACTGTCGTCGAGTCGATACTGAAGAACCTGGCTTCGCCGCCGTCTCCGCCTTCGCCACCGTCGCCGCCGTCGCCGCCCGAGATGTCAATGTCGCCGGTGAAGCTGACCACCGAGCCGAAGATGTCGATCTCGCCTCCCCACCAAGCGTAGCCCTCGGTGCCGGGCGAACCGCCGCCGGACGCGCTGATGTTGCCAGCAATAGTGACCGGGCCATCGGCGCTCATGCCGACGTCGCCGCCATGGGCGCCATACATGTCGTCATCGGTGCCGTCGGCCCCGTCGAGGCTGATGTCTCCGGACCAATCGACCCACGCGCTGGTCTGGACGTTTAGATCGCCGCCTTCGCCACCTTCGTACGGGCTCGCGCCGCCATCAGCGGTCGCGCTTCCCGACCACATCGCGAAGCAAGTGGCTGCGTTGTCCTCACAGTACAAATAGACGTCGCCGGCGTCGCCGCCTTCATCGTCGGTTGAGGTGGTGCTGCCTCCGCTCACGTCGACGTCGACGTAGTTGACCAGCCCGCCGACAGGCCATTCGGTCTCGCTCGGTCCATTGTGCGCCATCCAGAACTCCCCGCCGTGACCGCCGCTGCCGTTGGTCGAGTCTCCGCCGCTCGATTCGAACATGGAGTAGCCCAACAGGGTGATGGACGCGGGGGTTCCGGCCGCCTCACTGACGTAGTAGTAGACGTCGCCGGCGTGGCCGCCAGTGGTGGCTGCGCCGCCATTCACGCTCACATTGCCCGAGGATGTGACACTCTGAGGAGGCAGGTCTTGGCCGCTCCAGGGGTTGGAGCCCCACTCCGAGCCGATGTTGACGTCTCCGCCGGCGCCGCCATAGCCGGTGCCGGCATGGGCGCCGCCGATGGCCTCGATGTCGCCGGTGTTGACCAGGGGACGCGCATTCGAGACGATCGTGATGTCGCCTGCGTCGCCGCCCTCGCCGCCATCGCCGGCGCTGTTGCCGCCGTTGGCGTTCAGGTTGCCGCTGTTCCAGACACCCGAGAAGTAGGCATCCTCATCGGAAGTGAAGCTGATCGAGCCTCCGTCACCGGCCCAGCCGCTGGTGGTGTCGCTGCCGTGCACGTCGATGTTGCCGCTGTTCCACAGTCCGACTTCGTGGTGGAAGTGGATGTCGCCGCCGGAGTAGCCGTCGGTGCCTGTTGAGTACGCGCTGACATCACCTGTGTTGTAGATCGGTCCGTCTGCGTACAGCTCGAGGTTGCCCGGCGAGTAGTCGCCGGTTGCGTTGAACGAGATGGTTCCTTCGTTCACAAATCCGCGGGGGTACAGGTCCCAGCTGTTGGAATCCTCGTCGGTCTCGCCGAAGTCGATGACACCCGCCGGTCCAACGATGATGGCGCCGCTGTCCATCTCGAGGGTCTCGCCATTGCCGCCCGTGTAGAACTTCATGGTGCCGTTGACGATGATGTCGTCGCGGACGTCCATGTAGACGGTGCCGCCCTCGGCGCCGTCGCCGATGGTCAGGGTCGCACCCGCCTGGATCTCAATGCCAGTGTGGGCAATCTGTTGGTCGTCGGCCAGGGCCGGATCGT
>CAYYHT010000898.1:0-2946 GCA_964471355.1 uncultured Enterobacteriaceae bacterium | reverse complement strand
GCCCCGAGCCCATGCCAGTCACCCCAGAGGCTCCGACCAAGAAGTCGACCAAGCCCACCGCGGCTCCGCCTCCCCCTCCGCCTCCTCCTCCTCCTCCTCCTCCTGATGACAAGCGCACCAAGAAGCGCAAAAAGCGCGGCTAAGACCAGCGGGTTGAGTCCGCAGTGCGCCTACACAAGGAGGGGCGAGCCTCGTCTCGCCCTCGATCCGCTCAGCCCATTCCGCAGTCTGGGCAATTCCAGCTGCCCGTGTCCGAGGTGTCCATCGTGTGGACTCCTGTGTCTTCGGGGTCGGGGCACTTTGGCGGGGTCGGCACCGTGACGCTCGACACGGTCTCGGTGAGATTGAGGTGAGCTTCCCGGTCCAGGGAAGTGCTCGATGACAGCTCACCGGTGCTCACACATGCAGAAGACAGAGCGAGAACAGCGACGGGAACAACAAAACGCATTGAGAACTCCTAGCCAGCCCACCCGCAACCTAGGGTCGCCGGCTCAGCGCAGCCAATCACTTCTGCACAAACCATGGGGCGTTTCTAAGCCCCAAGGAGGGGCGAGCTTCGTCTCGCCCAAACAAGGAGGGGCGAGCTTCGCCTCGCCCAAGCACCAGCTTCGTCTCGCCCAAGCACCAGCTTCGTCTCGCCCAACCGCTCGTCACGTCGTCGGACTGCCAACCTCGCCTATTGAGGTCGCGGCCCCTTGCGCACGGCCCCGACCTTTTGGCCCCCAAAGCGGAAGCCGAGGCCCGCATAGGGCTGGCCCATGACGAAGTAGCCGGTGCTGTCGTCGACGCGCACCGGATAGACCACCGCACGCACTCCGGCCTCGAGGCCGACGACTGGGCCGACGGGAACATGGGCTCCGATCTGGCCATAGGGACCGGCCGTGAACTGGTCAAAGCGCCAGGTCGACACGATGGGACGGTCCTCGTCCCAGTCGGTGGTCTCGACGTCTTGGGCCAGCCACAGTCCCTGAACGCCGGCGCCGTACTGGAAGTCGACCCGGTTCAGGCGACGCTCATGCAGCACGCCGATGCTTGCGCGGCCCACCCCGGACGCCAGCCGTGAGGTCCACGTCCAGCGCACGCCGGTGTCGTAGCCAACGCCCCCGACCAGGGCGGTGTTCGGGGCCAGGCGAACCTTGCTCATCAGCTCGATGCCCCCGGTCAGCGGGCTCTTGGCCGCCATGGCACTGCTGCCCACAAACCGGGGCGACAGGGTCAGCGCGCCAAGCGGAGCCGAGGCACCGCGAGCCAGCGGATCGCCCAGCGGCACGACGGTCATCTGGGCATCGTCGACCCAGCGGTCGCCGCCCCAGACCAGGTTCAGCTCGGCCACCAGCACGTCCGTGGTCCGCACCTTTCGCACGATGTAGCGGCCGGGAGACAGGGTCACGCGGCGCACCTCTCCGGGCTTCTTGTCCACCCGCACGATGACCTGGCCGGTTGCGACCGACACCAAGCTATAGACGCCTTCGAGCTCCTCGGGCAGCACCAAGCCCGCCGCATTGCGGGCGATTCGGGTCAGCACCACATCGCCGACCCCTCGCATGTCGGTGCGGTACTCGGGCCGCTGCACGCTGCCCCCGTGAGATGCGGTGCCGATGACCGTGGCCTCGAATGCATGGTCATAGGCCTCGGTCAGGCTGACCGCTCCGTCGCCATTGGTGTCGGCACTCCCGCGCAGGCCGGTGAACAGGGCTCGTGAGAACACGCCCCCGCCGAACTGCGCCGACTCGCGGGCTACGGACATCGGCCCCGATGAGGTGATGATGGCCAGACCGGTCGCGGTGAGTGCATCGTCGACCCGCACGTCGATCATGTCGACGGGAGTGCCGCCCTTTGCCCGGGCCAAGGTGCCCGATTCGCAGGCGTCGACAAAGGCCACCCGCGTGTCGGCCTCGCTCGATTCGAGCCAGCGACGCAGCCACTCCATGGTGACCACTTCGCCGTTCAGGTGCAGCCCGCCAAAGTCCGCGTGGCCCGAGTAATAGAACAGCAGCAGCACAGTGTCGCCGCGGGCCTCGATCTCTCGAATCTGCCCCTCGATGGTCGCGACGGTGTCCTTGAGCCGCATGGCTCCCGTACCGGCCAGCACAAAGCTGCGGTCCTTGCTGACCCCACCCATCTCGCCGAACAAGCGGGCGAAGTCCGCCGCCTCCTTCTCGGCATAGACCAGCGGCTCGTCGGCGCCCATGCCGATGTTGTTGCCCACAAAGAGCCCGATGCGCACCGTCTCGGCCCCCGCCGGCATGGTGCACAGCAACAGCAACAGCGGCAGCAACAGGCGAGCGAACGCGGTGGACAGATGAGGCAGCATCATCAGTGGGTGTCCCGCACCAACAGAATGCTTCGCTGATCAATTGTCTCGGAAAGTCCCGGCAAGATGTCGAGCTCGGCCAGCGGCACATCCCAGGCTCGGCTCAGAGACGCCTCGACGTCGGTCTGGGTCACAGGCTGGTCCGAGAACAGGAAGAACACCCGCTCAGAGCCGGTGTAGTCGTCGAGCACGGCCGCACCACTGACCGCGTTCATGGCCGTGCCCGGCTGGCCGTCGAGCCACACCGTCAGCACGCCGTCGTCCTGCAGGTCGAACACCGACAGGTACCCGTCGCGAGGGGCGGTGATGCCGTACTGCAGGCGGTCGCCGGCACGCACCGACACAATGGCCCCTTGCAGCTCGGCCGAGCCCAAGCGAATGCGGTGGACCTCGACGTCGAGTGCGCCTCGGAACCGAATCGAATCATCGGGGGTCGTGGGCCAGACCATCACCGCCAGTAAGAATGCGGCGGCGAGACCGAGCGCTGCCCGAACCCCTGGATGCGCCCACAATGGACGGTTGGCAGGCTCGGGAACCGCGTCGTCGAGCAGCGGCAGCGCAGGCAGATCGGTGGCAGCCGATGCGACGGACTCGCGCACCCTCCCGAACACCGCAGGCACGGTCGCCGCATA
>CAYYHT010000897.1:0-2946 GCA_964471355.1 uncultured Enterobacteriaceae bacterium | reverse complement strand
AGTCCGCGAACCGCTGCGATCTTGGCCGTCACCTTGTGCCCCGGCAGATGCCCACCGGTACCGGTCTTGGCGCCTTGGCCGCCCTTGAAGTGAAAGGCCTGTACACGGCGCACCTTGTCGATGTCCCAGCCGAACTTGCCCGAGGCCAGCTCATAGAAGTACCGGCTGTTGGCGCCCTGCTCTTCGGGAAGCATGCCGCCCTCCCCACTGCAGATGCCGGTGCCTGCCATCTCGGCGCCCATGGCCAGCGAGGTCTTGGCCTCTTCAGACAGCGCGCCGTAGCTCATGTCACTGACGAACAGGGGGATGTCGAGGACCAGTGGCTTCTTGGCGCGGGGGCCGATGACCAGCTTGGTGGCGACGGGCACATCTTCCATCAGCGGCAGGCGGGCCATCTGTCCGGTCACCAGCTGGATGTCGTCCCACTTGGGCAGCTCTTGGCGGCTGACGCCCATCGCCGAGACCGGGCCGTGGTGGCCGATGTTGGTGCCTTCGCGCGCCAGCTGCTGGACGTAGCCATTGGTGTCTTCGGCGGGATCGGCGTGGGTGTCTTGGTACAGCCCGAGGTAGGCCTCGCGGTCAAACGGCTGGGGATTGGCCTCGGCCCACGCGGCGATCTCTGCTTCATCGACCCAGACCGCATCGTCGCGAACCTCACTGGCAAAGACGTGCAGAGCCTCGGCGTTGTTGTAGGCGCTGATGCCCGTGTCCAGGCGGTAGTCCCACTCGTGCACGCCGCAGATCAAGTCGTCGCCGCGCACAAAGCCGTCGGCCATCAGGGCGCCACGGTGCAGGCAGCGGCCGTACATGGCGCGGACCTGATCGTCGAAGCGAACAAGGACCAGGTCGACTCCGGCCACCAAGGCGTAGGTCGGGGTGCGGTCGGCGAGGGTGGACCAGGATGCAATCGAGACGGGTCGCTTCATCAGACACTCCTGTGCGCACGAATCGCGGGCTTGGTGGTCTAGCAAGTCCGGCTGTCCCGTCCACGATAAGGACTGTTCCCGAGGTGAACATGTCCGACTGGTCCCACACCGCATGCATCCTGTGCAGCATCAACTGCGGGCTGCAGCTGCAGACCGAAGATGGGCACATCACCCGCGTCAAAGGCGACAAAGCGCATCCTGGAAGCCTCGGCTACCTGTGCGAGAAGCCGCGGGCCCTCGATCGCTACCAGAACGGGCGCGACCGCATCGACAGCCCCATGCGTCGGCGCCCAGACGGCACCTACGAGCGCGTGTCCTGGGACGTGGCGATTGTGGAAGTGGCGGCGCGACTGGCTGCGGTCCGCGATGAGCACGGTGGCGCCAGCATCTTTTACTACGGCGGAGGAGCCCAGGGAAACCACCTCGGAGGCGCCTATGGCCGAGGTCTGCGCGCCGCGGTCGGCAACGTCTACAGCAGCAATGCCCTGGCCCAGGAAAAGACCGGGGAGTTCTGGGTCGATGGCCAGCTGTTCGGTCGCTCGCGCTGTCACACCACTCCCGACTTTGAACACGCCGAAGTGGCGGTGTTTGTGGGCAAGAACCCCTGGCAGTCGCACGGCTTTCCCCGCGCTCGGGTGGTGCTAAAACAGATCGCCAAGGACCCGAATCGCACCTTGATCGTCATTGACTCCAGGCGGACTCAGACCGCTGCCATGGCCGATATCCACCTGGCCGTGCGACCCGGAGGCGACGCGTGGTTGCTCGCCGCATTGGTCGCGGTGGTGCTGCAGGAAGACTTGGTGGACCATGCTTGGTTGGCGGCCCACTCGGGCGGACTCGACGAGCTCAATGGGTTGCTTGGTGACGTCGATATCGCCGCATATGCCGAGCGATCTGGGGTGCCTGAAGAGCAGATTCGACAGGTTGCACGCCGGATTTCTGGTGCGTCGAGTGTCAGCATGATGGAGGACTTGGGCATCCAGCAGTCGGTGCACAGCACGCTGTCGAGCTGGCTCGAGAAGCTGCTGTACATCCTGACCGGCAACTTCGGCGTCAAGGGTGGCATGAACATCCACACCAGCTTGGCGAGCTTGGGCGGCGGCAAGGGGGGCCGAGGCGGCTCACCGGTCGGCGGGCACCGCATCATCGGCGGCTTGGTGCCGGCGAACGTCATTCCCGATGAGATCCTGACCGACCATCCCGACCGGTTCCGGGCCATGATCGTCGAGGCCGGCAACCCCGCTCACAGCCTGGCGGACTCGCCTCGAATGCGCGAGGCGCTGCGGGCGCTCGACTTCGTGCTGGTCATCGATGTGGCCATGACCGAGACCGCTCGCGAGGCCGACTATGTGCTGCCCGCCAGCAGCCAGTTCGAGAAGTGGGAGGCGACCTTCTTCAACCTCGAGTTCCCCCACAACGTCTTCCATCTGCGGCCTCCGATCTTTGAGCCCAGGCCCGGGACCTTGCCCGAGGCCGAGATCCACGCGCGGCTGATTCGCGAGCTGGGCACCCTGGACGAGTTCGACCTGCAGCCGCTTCACGACGCCGCCAAGCAGGGCCTGGACGCGTACGCCATGGCCTTTGCGATGGCCAGCATGATGGACAAGCGGCTGATGAAGCTGGCGCCGGCGGTCTTGTACGAGACGCTGGGACCGGTGCTCGGGGACGCCCGCGATACCGCGGCGATCTGGGGCCTGTGCCAGACCACGGCGATGCGCTTTGGAAAAGAGATGAAGGCTGCCGGGCACAAAGGCGATGGGCCGGCGCTCGCGAACGCGCTGTACAAGGCGCTTGTGGACGGACCGAGCGGCGTTGTGTTCACGGTCGACGAGTACTCGGCGACGATGGAGCGGCTGGCCTACCCCGACAAGCGAGTTCAGCTGGTGGTGGGTGAGCTGGTGGAGGCCGGGCCGGCCTGGCTGCTGGCCCAGCCAGGTTTGCTGGAGAGGGAGTGGCAGGGGGAATCACGACACCTGCCGCCGCGGTCGATTCCCCAGGGTTATGCGCCTGCGACACCCTG
>CAYYHT010000896.1:0-2949 GCA_964471355.1 uncultured Enterobacteriaceae bacterium | reverse complement strand
CGGCAGAGCATTCTGGCTTGGCTCGGCAGCCACCCGGACCTCTTGGACGAAGCCGAACGCCACGAGCTGGAGCTGCTGCAGACCCCCATCGGGCAGGCACCCCAGCAGGTCATCGTCGACGCGGTGTGGCGAGCCGAAGGCGCCCAGGTACTGCTCTGGGCACTGTCCAACCGCATCCTGCCCCCACACGACGCTCAGGAGCATCCCTACTCGGTCGCACGCGACTTGGGGCTGGCGCTGGGTACGCAGCCGTGCACCTTGCTCGACGAGCCGGCTGTGCGCTCACTCGATCAGCTCGACGCCATGCGCCGCCGGCTCACCGGCATCAACTGGCGGTTCCGAGACCATCGAGTCAGCGGCCCCAAGACCGTCGACTTTGCGGGGTTTGGCCAGCGCTATCGGCTGGCCCCCTTTGACCTCGAAGGGCTGCCCCTTGCGGGCGGCGATCTGGCGGTCGGCGGTGTCCCGCTGATCGAAGCGGACGCAGGACTGGTCGCGCTGGCCAGCTCGATTGCAACCGAGCGAAACGTCGCAGCGAACTGGTTGATCGGCGTAAACGGGCGCTACTCGGGCGTGGAGTGCCCGACCTAGATCGCGTTGCCCCCGGCGCCAGAGGCTCCAGCGCGGGCACGGACCGTCGCTGGAAGCCTTGGTGCGAGCAAACGGATCGGGATCGCGTGCCAACGTGTCATGGTATCCGCGGGGGTGGCGTGTGTTCGGTCGACTGGCGATGTTGTGGATGCTCCTCTGCGCGCCCGCTCAGGCCGACGAGGCCACCGACAAAGAGGTCCACCGCCACGTCATGGAGATGGACCGCCTGGCCGCCAAGAACGCGTGGGCCGGCGTCGAGCGCCACTACGAGGCCATTGTCGAGCTGGGTGAAAACCCCGAGCGACGCCAGCACATCTTGGCCGCTGACGCCGCTCAACAGCGAGGCGATGTGGTGACCCTCATGGAGCGTCTCGAAGAGGCTCAGGCCATCGAAAAGACCATCGATGTGGCCATGCGCAGCTCGGCCTTGCTCGAGGAGTACGCCCTCGTTCGCCTGCGATGCGCACCGCATGGAGCCGAGCTGGTCGTCGACCAAGCGCCTTTTCATCCCCACCAAGGGCGGGCCATCGATTTTGCAGCGGCCACCGTGGTCGAGACCGGCACATTCACTGGCTTCCTGCCCGTCGGAAGCTACACCTTCGGCGGACACGCATTCCAGGCGGTGCCTCACACCAAGATGGATGTGCTGGACCTGACGGCTGACCAGTTGGAGTCGGTCGAGACCCGCTCGCTCGGCGGCGTCAGCATGCCCAAGAACATGATTCTGGCGGGCAAGGTGCTGCGCCTCAACGGCATGGGAATCCGCGAAAAGGCCTATGTCGACGTCTACGTGGCCGGCCTGTACCTGCTCAATCCCACAACGGACGCCCAGGTTGCGATGAACATGGACGAGCCCAAGCGGCTCATCATCCACTTCGTCTACCGCAAGGTGAGCCGCACCCAGCTCATTTCCGCGTGGATGGATGCGTTTACGGCCATCGAGGGCATCGGGCACCTAAGCACCCGCATTGACATGCTCAACAGCTGGATGCGCGACGTTGTCGAGGGCGACCGCTTGGTGTTGGACTACGTGCCGAACAAGGGCACGACGGTGACCATCTCGGGACGCCGGCAAGGCACAATCGAGGGGGCCGACTTCAACCGAGTGATGATGAGCGTCTGGCTCGGCGACAATCCACCCGGCATGAAGCTCAAGCGCGGCTTGCTGGGCGAGTGACTACAGGAATCCGACCGTGGCCCGTAAACGCGCACTGATCACAGGCATCACGGGCCAGGACGGAGCTCTCCTGGCCGAGCTGCTGCTCTCCAAAGAGTACGAGGTGCATGGCATCAAGCGCCGCAGCTCCTCGTTCAACATCGCTCGACTCGACCACATGTACACCGACCCGCACGTCTCCGACCGGCGCCTGTTCTTAAGCCACGGCGACCTGACGGACATGGGCAGCACCCTCGCGGTCATGCGCGCCGCCCAGCCGGACGAGGTCTACAACCTCGGTGGCCAGAGTCACGTGGCTGTGTCCTTTGAGCTGCCTGAGTACACCGCACAGGTCAACGCGCTGGGCACACTGCGCTTGCTGGAGGCCATTCGCCTGCTGGGCCGGCAAGACCAGGTCCGGTTCTTTCAGGCGGGGACCTCCGAGATGTACGGCCTGGCCCAGACCGATCCCCAGAACGAGCAGACTCCGTTTGCTCCAAGGTCTCCGTACGCCAGTGCCAAGCTCTATGCCCACTGGACAACGTCCACCTACCGCGAGGCCTACGGCATATTCGCGGTCAACGGCATCTTGTTCAACCACGAGTCGCCCCTACGCGGAGAGACGTTCGTCACGCGAAAGATCACCCGAGCGGCGGCCCGCATCTCGCTGGGCATAGAAGACGCGCTGTGGCTGGGCAACCTGGACGGAAAGCGCGACTGGGGCCATGCACGCGACACCGTGCGCGCGATGTACCTGATGCTGCAGCAGGACCAGCCGCGGGATCTGGTGATTGCCACCGGGCAGCAGCACACCGTGCGCGAGCTGTGCACCCTGGCCTTTGCAGCTGTCGGCTTGCCCTTGACCTGGCACGGCAGCGGCACCGAAGAGGTGGCACGGCACGCAGAGAGGGTCCTGGTCCGCGTCGACCCTCGATACTTCCGGCCGGCCGAGGTGCCCGCCCTGCGTGGAGATGCTCGCTTGGCCCGGCAGCTGCTGGGTTGGAAACCGACGATTGATTTTGCTGGGCTGGTGGCCGAGATGGTGGCGGCCGACCTTGAGCGAGAGCGACCTTGAGCGGAACCTGGATTGCGGGCCACACCGGCCTGGTAGGCAGCGCCGTGTGCCGCGCCCTGGACGATCGCACGCTGATCACCCGCACCCATGATGAGCTCGACCTGACCGATGCCAGCGCAGCCGCGGC
>CAYYHT010000895.1:0-2951 GCA_964471355.1 uncultured Enterobacteriaceae bacterium | reverse complement strand
CGGTTCACAGTGACCTCGACGCACGGGCCGTTGGCATCGGTGGCGGGTCGCTTGCCTGCAATGGCCTGGACGCGCTGTGCATTGGGCTCAAGACCCACGGCTTCGAGCGCATCCGCGTCTTCCATGGCTCGGACGGTGCGCCGCTGTTCCCCGAGGTGCCGGTGAGCCTGACTCCCGGCAGCCACGAGCTTCGCGCCCGCTTTGCCAGCCCGCGTCTCAATGTCTGGCTCGACGATGTCCTGCTGATCGACGCCGATTGGCCCGAACACGCACCGGTCCTCGCTCCCGAGGTTCTGCTCGGCGTCACGGCAGCCACCGGTGCCAGCTGGGACACCCAGGTGATTCGACGTGTCGAGATGAGCTGCCGCTAGATGGATGACGACACCTTCCAGGGCCTGCTGCTGGCGTGGCGAACCACGCCGGACAACGGACCGCTGCTGAACATGGTTGTCGATGGCTGCATCGCACGCCGGGACATCGAGATCGGGCGCGAGCTGCTGAACACCATCGATGTCGATGCTCTGGCTGACGACCAGCAGATGGCGCTGCGCAAGCTGGTGCATCCACCGCCCAAGCCGGGAGCCCCACCCCCGAGTCTGCGCGTGGTCGATGGCGCGGGCCAAGAGTCCGAGCCCGCCGAGCACTTCCTGGGCCCAGAGCGCGACCCGGTGAGTTTTGCGGATGTCGGCGGACTCCAAGACGTCAAGAAGCGCATCCACAAGAAGATCATCCTGCCGCAGCAACGACCTGGCCTGTTCGAGCGGTTCAAGCGCAAGGCTGGCGGCGGCGTGCTGATGTACGGCCCACCCGGCTGTGGCAAGACCCTGCTGGCCCGAGCGACCGCTGGCGAGACCGGGTCCACCTTCCTCGACGTGCGCATCTCCGATGTGCTGGACATGTGGTTTGGGCAGTCGCAGCAGAAGCTCAAGACCCTGTTCGACAAGGCCCGCGACAAGGCACCATCGGTGCTGTTCTTTGACGAGGTCGAGGCACTCGGCGGCAAGCGGCAGTTCTCGCACAGCGGGGCCGCCGCCAAGCTGGTCAGCCAGTTCTTGGCCGAGATGGACGGCTTCAGCAGCAACAACGAGGGCGTGCTCATCTTGGCCGCCACCAACGTGCCGTGGGCGGTCGATCCGGCGTTTCGCCGTCCGGGTCGTTTCGACCGGGTGCTGTTTGTGCCCCCGCCGGACCGGGTGGCCCGCGAGGTGATCTTGCGCCTGCACCTGGCCGACCGTCCTCTGCACACCGACGTAGACGCCGCCTCCCTGGCCAAGCGCACCTCTGGCTACTCCGGGGCCGACCTCGAGGAGCTGGTGGGTACCGCGGCAGACCTGGCCATTGACGCGACCCTCGAGGCCGGCGAAGACGTTCCGATCAACCAGGGGCACCTGATCGAGGCCCTCGAGGATGTGCGCCCCACCACCGTTGAATGGCTGACTACAGCCCGGAACTACGCGCGCTACGCCAACGAGAGCGGTCAGTACGACGAGGTGCTCGACTTCCTGTCCAAGCATGGCACCGGGCGGTGAGCGGCTACCGCATCGTCGATGAGCCGGTGCGCTCGCCACTCAATGCCTATGTGGTCAATCCGCTGTTTCCGTTGTTTGCGCTGATGTTCGCAGGCGCATGGCTGGCGTGGCCCTGGGCGGTGTTCAACAGCTTCGCGCTGGGCAGCTACCTGCGCTGGCAGGACCTGGCCATCGGCATGTTGGGCTTTATCGGTGGCATCGCCATCAACGCCGTGCTGCTGCTGCTGATCGCCGCCGAGGCGATTCCCGAGGGGTCGATCGCGTACTACATCGTGGTGCTGATGCTGTTCAAGTTGGCGGTGGGGTACTGGCTGGCTGCCAATCAACAACGCAGCTACGAGCTGCATCAGTGGTACGGCGGCCAGACGCGCAATGGCCTGTTCATCATCGCCATCGGCTTTGTCATTCGCCGCAGCCTGCCGTTTAGCGCCCTGCTGTTGTGGATGTACTGATGCAGCCGCAAGACTACGCCCGCGTGCAGCGTTCCTTGGACACCGGACGGCCGGGCATCGCCGTTACCCAGCTGCAACAGGTGCTCGGGCGTGACCCCATGGATGCCGATGCGCACGGACTGCTCGCGATTGCGCTGCTGGCGAGCAAGCGCCGCTTTGCCGCCGAGGTCGAGGCTCGCATCGCGCTGGAGCTGGAGCCGGAGTCCCCATTTGCGCTGCGCGGGCTGATCATCGTCGAGCTGGCCCTGGATCGCCCCGAGGATGCCGAGCAGCACCTCGACGCGCTGGCTGCCATCGCCCACAACGACCTGTGGACGTGGCTGGTGACGGCCTCGGTCTATCGAGACCTGCAGGATGAAGAGGCGGAGTGGGAGGCGCTGGGCATGGCCCTGACGCTCGTTCCGGACAATCCCGAGCTGCTCGCCCGCGTCTCAAATTTCCACCTGTGGCACGGCCGCACCGACGAGGCCGAGGACTTCGCCCGTGAAGCGATGCAGCTGAGCGCCCACAACAGCTCCGCCCGCATGGCGATGGGCTGGGTACATCTGGCGCGCGCAGACACCGAGGCCGCCCGAGATCTTGCGATCTCCATTCTGCGGGACCAACCGAGTGACGATGGCGCTTTGCGGCTGATTGCCAACATCAAGGCGCGCCAGAACCCGGTGATCGGCCTGTGGTGGCAGTGGAATGTGTGGATGACAACCCAAGGCCAGGTGCGTGCGATTGCCTTGCTGCTTGGGGCCTTTGCCCTGTACCGATTCGCCAGCATTGCGGTGGGTGATCTCGGCTACCCCGACGCGAAGCCCATCGTGACCTACGCTTGGTATGGAATCTGCGCCTATACTTGGTTCGCGCCGGCCATCTGGTACCGCATGTTGAACCGCGAGCTCGCGCAGATTCGTCTGGATCCGGACTTTTAGCAGGCCGTTGAAAAAGGCCCGAAGGGTCTTTTGATGCGGGCTGCGCCAAG
>CAYYHT010000894.1:0-2968 GCA_964471355.1 uncultured Enterobacteriaceae bacterium | reverse complement strand
TCGGGGCACAGGCCTCGGTGGCTGTGGCCGCGGGCATGGGCCCCGGCGAGCACGCGGGCGATCTCGGCGGCCACTCGAGCCACGACCTTCACCGGTGCAGATTGGTCGGCAATCTCGTCGTAGAGTGGACGAACTCGGGTCACGCGGGTCGCCAGCCAGGGCACGCCGGCTTCGGTGCGGCCGCTGTCGATGACCCGCAGCAGATTGGGGTGCTTCCACTCGGACAGCAGCTTGATCTCTCGCTCGAATCGAGCCAGCGAGACGCGGTCCAGAAGCAGGTCGGAGTTCATGAGCTTTACGGCGACAGCGCTGCCGTCTTTGAGGTCCTTTGCGGACCAGAAGTCACTCAGGCGGCCGGGAATCATCAGCTCGGTGATTTCGTAGCGCTCTCCGATCACATGTCCGACCATTGCCCGCGCCTCCCACGCGGCTCTGTTGTATCGGATTCGGGCGCCTCGACCTAGTCGCTACAGCGTCATCAAGAAGGCCTCGAGGTCGTTCAGTTCTCGCTGCGACAGATGGCCGGTGTTCCCCATGCGTCCCTCTTCCGCCCAGTCGAGAACGTCGCGCAGGGTCTGTTTTCGGCCATCATGCAGGTAGGGCGCAGTGGCGCTGATGCCGATGAGCGTGGGGGTCGCGACCTCGTTCACGACCATGCGATGCTTGAGGCCGTCGGTGTAGTGCTCGCCGCTGTGACAGCTGGCGCAGCCGACATCGGCGCGATTGAAGATCACCTTTCCTCGCTCACTTGCTTCGGTCTCGACGCCGCGCTTGGGGGTGTCGGGCACGTTGAAGGTGCGCACGAAGGCTTCAATCTTCTCGAAGTCTTGGGGATCGGGCGCGGCAAGGCGCACGGTCGAGGTCAGCATGGCCTCCTCGGCGATGGTGTCGACATCGTCGAACCAAGTATAGGGCGCGGTCTCGCTGGCCATGACCAGTGAAGGAACCTGCACGCGCACCCCCGAGACCTCCCAGGTCAGGCCATCGGTCCGGCCGTCGAAGTGGCAGGTCGAGCAAGAGACGGCGTTGTCTTGATTGCTGACGCGGGGGTCGATCGAGCTGTGGAAGAGTGCCCGGCCCACCTCGACATCGGAAGTGGGCACCTCGAAGAGCGTGGCCTGCACCGTCACGCGGGGAACAATCTGGCCAAACTCGACGCTTGAGACGGTCCTGGAGATGGTCTCGTGAACCAGGGCGTTCTCGAAGTCATCGAACAGCAGGTGTTCGGCCCCGGGGCCGGCGACGGCGATGTCGATCGGCACCCAGTTGCGCATGCCGCCGGAGTTCTCGAGCATGCCTCCGTAGCGAACCTGCCCGCGATGGACGACGTGGATGCGCTGGCTGGCAGGCATGGGCACGGCGATGGTGACGCCATCGGGCGAGAAGGTGGCGCTGCTGGGGTACGACCGTGGCGTCGAGTCGATGAGCAGAGCTTGGGTGGGGTGGTAGTTCACGGTGGTGTCGACGTGGACGACCGCTGGATTGAAGCGCTCGAGTGAGCTGCCGGGAATGTCGCCGTAGTAGGCCACGGGGATGTCGAACAGGTCCCCATCGGCGTCGACGTAGATCACTGGCACAATCAGATCTTCGCCGTCCGGGCCGAAGCTCATGTCGCCGGTGATGCGACCCTCGAGCTGTCCTCCGAGCGTGCCCGCGCTGATGGTGGGCAGAGGAACGGTGTGCCCGTAGCGACTGTCGAGCTCGATGTGGCTCAGGCGCCCGTCCATGACCGAGCCGACCCACAGGTCTCGCCCGTCGGGGGACAGCGCCAACCAGCGCGGCTGGCTCTTGACTGGGAATGCGCGCCGCTGCTCAAAGGTCTGCCCGTCGAACTCGAGCACCTCTGCACTCATCTGGCATGCGACGTAGAAGTAGGAGCCGTCCTCGCGCGCGACGATTCCGAATGGCTCGACGCCGACGTCGATGGTCTGGACTTCGCGGAGCTCACCGTTCAGCAGCTCAAAGACGCCGAGTCTGCGATTGTCGGGGTAGGTGGCGACGAAGCGTTCGCCGACCCGGGCGACGCGAGCCGGAGGCCCATCTGAGCCGGCGGGAAGGGCCTGCAGTAGGGCTCCGGTTGGGTCGAGCAGGGCCAGGCCTTGATCGGGCTCGGCCACGACCAAGCGGCCGTCCGAGGCCAGCGCAATCGTCGAGCTGCCGGTGGCGTGGCGGGCATTGTCGAGGGTGGGCTCTTCCATCGGGACAGAAGAAGAACAGGCCATCAGCAGGGACAGCAGGACCATCGGAGACTCCAGGGGTTGCCCCTAGACTATGTCGCAGAAGCGACGAATCCTTCAGTTACCCCAGCTTACAAGGCGCGGTCAGGATTGGCGCTGTGTGGGCATGTGTTGTTTCGTGTGCCCGCCTCATGCCCCCCTCGCGGTCCATTTCTGGGCACAGAACTGGGCACAACCTGTCGTGACAAACCCACCTCCCACGGTCACCTTAACGATCGGCAACGTCAGCGCATCGATGGTGGGCGCAGACGCTTAGGGTGGACCAAGGCCGCATCGATGTGGCGATCGGCAACCTCACGCAATGCGGGAGCGGTTGGCGGTCTGTTCAGTCATTCTGCCCGTAGCATCGCATCCAGGTCATCTCGCAGTGGGTGCTGCTGGGGTGCACTTCCGTCCGCTGAGTGTACGAACTGAGTGTAGTCGTGTCGTCAGACTGCATTCTCGCTCCGTGGCCAGCACTCTCATATCGTAACCAGTCCGGCAGCAGGGTATCCGGAGAGCAATATGAGGCCACTACCCCCAGTTCGCCAGGAACAGTGCGCCCGTTGGGCGCTTGGACCGAGTCGCTACCTAGTCAACCACCACCTGATTCAACAGCCGCTGTAAACAGGGCGCACAAAAACCAACGCCGATGCCCATAAATGCAATGAAGGGCGCCTGGTCCGTGCACTCAATAAGAGGTGGACCCCATCGTTCGGACCAAAAACCGCGCTCGGCTAGGTGAACCATTT
>CAYYHT010000893.1:0-2981 GCA_964471355.1 uncultured Enterobacteriaceae bacterium | reverse complement strand
TACCGTTGCCCTTCGCACTATTGACAGTCGGATTTTTTAATGAACGCCACTGATTTCTTCCAACATTTCGTGCAAGTCGAATGGGACATGTACGAGGCGTTTGCGAACGTGGATGACGCCGCTGTCCAGAACACCATGTACAATGAAACGCTCCGAAGAATTCGAAAGAACGGCATACAGCCAAATTTACAGCGAATGGAAGGAGTCGAAAAACTTGGTGACGCGATGATGCGTGGTGCCTCCATTCGGCACTTGTACGCTGTCGCAGAACATGGTGATAGCGTTGCCATTGCCTACGTCAGCACACACGCGACATTCGGGCCGCCAGCCCTAAAGAATCGGCTCATTGCCACACTCGTTGATAGCGATTGGGTGGTGGTTTCGGCGCAAATCGTCTGCCCAACCTGCAAAGGCGACGGCAGGAAGTGTGCAAGCTGTGGGGGCAGCGGGTTCGATTTGACTGAAGGCGAGTTGCCACAACCAGTGCCCACAGCAACCGCATTCACAGTACTGGAGGATCCGCCGCACCCCAGGACCCTCAAGCTCTGGACACGTCTGAAGGATTCGCACGGTGCAGTAGACTAAACGTTGCACACACTGAAGCCATGACCGCACCAATCTATCCGTTTTCTAGTGCCCTCTTGCTCGGCCATCTCCGCGCGCTGCTGGAGTTGCTTGATAGGGACAGTGCAACTCGAAGCCCCCTTTTGGCCGCGGATCACGACCTAGCCACATCCACCGCTTCCGAGAAACTCCAACAGCTGTGTCGAGAGCTAGATTTCTACCCACACCGCATCCCGGGTTCCTGCTCACCGAGGCCGAGGACGTTCGACGCCGTCGTCGCCGACGCGGAAGATCAGGACGAGGATCTGCCCCCCAGGATGTGCTGGACGAGGTGAAGGCATACCGGGACAAACACCTCGGAACGAAGCTGCAGCGCGTTATCGGCACCCACTACATCGCTACCTTCTCCGAAGACGATGTGCTCGACTTCAAGATTGGACCTGACAAGTGGCTAGCGCGCAGCTGACAGACGATATCCTCGCATTCATCAACCGGTTCCTCGACATAGAGCTCGAGTCCCAGACGGCTCGGTATGCACGTGCCGATAATTTCCGTGAAGTCCGGCGACCCGGTGCGAAAATGTGGTTCAAGCCAAGCATAAGTATGAACTCCGTCGTCTACTACAGCGAGCTCAGCGAAAGAGAAAAGGAGCAGCAGGCCGCACTCATGCGACGACGGCTATTCAAGGCCACGGCGCACGATCACCCAAAGCGTGGAGCTGTCTACACCTTTCAGGTCAGCTCAGACAGCAAGATCCGCGGCGCTGATCGGTACGTAGCCCGATTTGACGCGGCCGATACCGAGAAGGGCTTTCGTTTCATCTCGCGACACGTCACTTGTCCAGACTGCCACGCCTCAGGCCGGGATGGCAGCTGCAGTGGTTGCGGTGGCACAGGATGGAAGTTCGAATCGGGCGATGATTTGGGCCCACTTCCACCCGCGGTCGATGTACGACGCTTTGATGCGCCAGAGGATGACCGATATCGCGTGGCCCACGAACGGGACTCGTAGCCGTGATGACCGCCGAAGCCGATGTCTGCAATGCAGCGATCGACGGCGAGACCGAGACACTCGAGCAGCTGCTGGACGACGGCGCAGCAGTCGAGAGTACGCTCAATGGCTGGAGCGCCCTGCTAGCGGCGGTGAGCGGCGCGCATGAAGAAGGAGTGGCTCTGCTCCTCGAACGCGGTGCCGCCGTGGATGCCACCAATCCGCAAGGCCACGGCTGCCTGCATATTTGCATCGATACGGCCGCCTGGCGCCTGGATCGCATGGCGCCTAGCGGCGGATTCAATGACGAGACACACGGACGCTGTCGGCGCATCATGAAGCAGCTGCTCGATGCAGGAGCCAACGCGAACCCGCCGAAGCCGGACACTGGCGAGCCCCCCCTGATGGACGCTGCATCGCACGGACTACCGGACCTGACCCGGTTGCTCTGTATGCACGGCGCCCGGTTGGAGATACGCGCAGCCGACAAGCGAACTCCCGTCATGGCAGCGGCAGCACGAGGCCATGCCACCACGGTTGACGCGCTCCTTGGATTGGGCGCCGACGGCAACGCAGAGTGGAACCACGGTTTCCGCCCGATACACTTCGCTGCCGAGGCGGGTGAGCCGGCGGTAGCGATGGCGCTGGGCGATGGCGGCGTTGACATCGGCGCCAGATTGACCGGGTCCTTCGAAGGGTTCCAGTTGAACGACAATGCCAGGGCTATAGCAGTTCGCCGCAATCAGAAGAAGTTTGTGGCATGGTGGGACACGCTATAGTTCCGCCTCAACTTCTGTCAGGTAGCGTGAGCACAGACCAATCGGGGTGTAGACTTCTTCCATGACGTCATCGTCGCCCCAGTACCGTGCAAGACAAGGACAAGACCACCGTACCCGGCGGCGAGCTACCGGTCGAAGACGCCGGCACGGACTATTGGCTCGGCGGTTTCTTCGAGAAGAAACAATAGAGGCCCTATTTGATGACGACCGCAGCGCAGTTTTTTACCAACCTGGTGGAAGCGGAGTGGGCCGCCTACCGCGGCCACAATGCGGAGCCAGACCTAGAGAAGGCCACCGAGCAATCCCAGCCCTATCGTGACATGATCGGTCGCGGCGTGAAGCCCACATATCGTCGTTCGGCATACGCCAAGTTCAGCCTCTTCGCCCGCAACATGAACGAGGCAAAGCAGCGTTCAGTTTGGGCTGTTGCGGACCACGGGGAGGACTTCGCCATTGCATACGTAAGTGCAATCAAGGGACGGCCATTTCAGGACGCCCTCGAAATCCGGTGGATAGCGCGGAGGGTGGACAACCAATGGAGCCTGGTTGGCTCGCAACACGCGTGCGAGGAATGTCTCGGGCGCGACGGATGCAGTGCTTGCGCCAGAAGACAATGGGCCCCGCCCACGCCAGACTCCATTCAGGTGG
>CAYYHT010000892.1:0-2986 GCA_964471355.1 uncultured Enterobacteriaceae bacterium | reverse complement strand
ATGCGCTCGACTCGCCGGTGAACGGTATCAACGGCCCTTTGTACGTCTTCTGAAGGCAGACGTGGGGCGGTCATGCAGGGCATCGGCACCTACGAGGGCCGTGGGACCTTTCGAGCCTGGCTGTACCGAGTCGCCTTCAACCACCTTCTCAACCTGAAGCGAGGCAGGGCAGCGGAACCCAGGGGCGGGTTCGAGGACTTCGCGCAAGGGCTGCAGTCGATGCCCGACCTCGACCTGGGCGAGATGCCAGTCGCGGAGCGAAAGCTGCTGGTCGAGGAGGCCAAGATCGGCTGCATGACAGGCATGCTGATGTGCCTGAGCCGCGACCAACGCCTCGCCTATGTGCTGGGGGCTCTGTTCGATCTGCCCGCGCCGTTGGCTGCAGAGATCCTCGAGATTCAACCCGCGACATTCCGCAAGCGACTACAGCGCAGCCGAGCCGACCTGCACAGCTTCATGAACAAGCAATGCGGCCTGCTCAACAAGGACAATCCATGCCGCTGCGCCCGCAAGACCAGGGGCTTCGTCGACGCGGGCTACGTGGACCCCTCCGACCTCCGGTTTCAGCGAGACCGCATCGCCTCCATCGGGGAGGTCGCTTCGCGCGACGCCAACGTGGTGTCCGAGCGGCTCGAGGGCAGCTACTCCGCGCTCTTCCGGGAGCACCCTTTCGCCGATCCCCAAGGCCTGAAGATCCGCCTAGCGGGCCTTCTGCAGGACACAGCACTCGAAGACCTGGTGCCTCGCTCGACGCCTGACCCCGCCTAAGCGCCGGCGTCCCCCTCGAGCACCCCATCCACTACATCAGGATGCCCGGCACCAGCTCCCTCACCGTCGCCGGCAGCTCGTGCCCCATGCGCTCCTTGATGTTCTGCTCGATCTTCGTCGACAGGTTGTTCAGCGGCAGCCCGTTGTAGAACATGTTGAACGGGTCTTCGAGCACGCGACCCGCCTCGCTGATCAAGGCGAAGGCCAGTCAGACGAGGGCGTTCAACGGGACGGCCATGATTCCGAGCTCGCGCACGTCGTTGCTGTGCCGCAGCACGAGTGTAGAAGGCGATCTTGTTCTGTTACCACCGCAGCAGCAGCAGCGGACTCCTCTTGGCATTCTCGGTCCTCATCGGGACACTCGCCAGCGCAGCAGCCCATTCATGCTGTGCTAGCCCGGTGCTCGGAACTCCTCCGGGAAGTATTGCCCGCACGCCGAGCAGTGCCGCTCGTAGGTGTAGCGGCGGTAGAACTGGGCGCCGTCGTCTTCGCTGTAGATGATGCGGGACTCAACCTCGCCGCAGAGCGGGCAGGTCCGCGGCGCAGCCTCATCGACGGGCTCGTCGGTGCGGGCGTAGGTGTCCTTGCCAGCCGTCAAACCCCCGTCACAGGCCCACCGTGTGTGGCCGAATGTACCCGATTTGCCACGGGCGGAGCGGAGCACAGAGCACCACACAGCCCCTGCGAAAACCTGCCTACTCCTGACACATCAGGGGCTCACCCCGAATCCCCCGATCTGCCCACCATCAGCATATCCGCGCCACATCGCCCGGCCGAAGTACTCTCCCGGTTCAATGGGTAACTCGCGAAGTACCACGAGATGGGGCTGTAATTCGGGCCGAAGAAAGGGGGTAACGGCCAAATCTGGGGCGTCTTGGGGCGTCGGCACGTCCACAAGACCCCACGGACAGACAAGGCTGGCTGCATCGGTCTGTACCTCTGGGTCCGTGCCGACCACAACCGGGCCATCGCCTTCTATAGAAAGATCGGGTTCGTTGCTGACCCGGCGGGTCCTGTGCAGCGCGACGACAAGGAGCCGCACCTCACCATGCGGAAAGCCTGGAAGCGCTACAGCAGCGGCGGCGCGTCCTCGTCGCCATCTGCATCCCGAGGCGCAATGTCGCGCCGGCGGTTCTTGTCCCGCAGCTCGTTCATGCGCTCGCTCACGGCGAGCACTTCGCTGCGCAGGAAACGCCAGTGACCGCCCTCGGTCCGGAACGCACCGGGGAAGTGGCCACCACCCAGCCAGTTCTTCACGGTGTTCGGCGACGACACACCGAGGAGATCCGCGGCCTGCTTGCTCGTCCCGGTCTCCTGTGCCCGGAGGGCCTTCTCCAAGCGCACCACGAGGTCTTCCCTTCCAGCGGAAGTGAGCGTCGAGGTCACCTCGTCGTAGAGCGATTGGGACAGGGCGAGCATTGGATCATCCTTGGCTTGGAGCGGTCTTGATTCAAGGGTGATCAAATCGTCAAAATCGTCACCCGTCGACTTCCTCCTGCTCTCAGTTGAGCCGGAGAGTGCCAGGCCACACTACGTATGTTCGTCCGTCAGGGCACGTGCGTGGCCTCGACGTCGACCTGCGTGGGCGCAGCACGCATGCACGGTGTGCATCGTTATTCCAGGTCCACAACGAGGGTGTCGCCATCGACCCGGGTCGAGTAAAGGGCCAGCGGCCTCGTCGCTGGACCCTCGAGCACCGCACCACCGAGCGAGAATCGAGACCCGTGGCATGGACAGACGATGTCCTCCGCAAGCCCTTCGAAGACCACAAAGCATCCGGTGTGGGTGCAGACGGGTGATAGCGCCAGGTAGGCGTCTTCATCGATGTGGATGATCAGCAGGAGGGCTCCACCGGCAAGCGCGTAGCCGGCGTCGCCGACAGCACCGAAGTCCTCGATGGACTTGGGATCGGTCAGGTCAATGCAGACCGTTGTCAGGCTGTGGCACAGCTCCTCCTCTTCTTCGCGCTCGGCGTCCGCGCTGTCGTCTTGTTCCACGCCTGAACACGCGGTCAGAGGGAGGGCGGTCGTCGTGGCAATGGCACTGAGCCCGCTCAAGGCACTGCGGCGCGTGCAGCCCCGGCAGGTCATCCACAGGGGCTCGCGCTTGTCGCTCACTGGTCCTCTCGTCCTACGAATGTATGCTTTGCCCGGAGGACCTGTAATGGGCGTATGGGGCACCGGCATCTTGGACGATGACGCGGCTGTGGATGTGTACG
>CAYYHT010000891.1:0-2987 GCA_964471355.1 uncultured Enterobacteriaceae bacterium | reverse complement strand
CGTTGCCAACCGCCGGGCCGGCAGCCGTCGCGTTCCAAAGAACGCCCTGCTTGAGCTTCAGCGACACTACTCGCCTGACCGCTTGCCAGGAAAAGAGGGCACTGCCCCCGTCGACTGGGACGCAGGCCTCAAGCAGCTGACCGACGCGGTGAAGACCGCCCAGTCCGCGGGCAAGAAGGTCGCCTACCTCGGTGGCTACCGCAGCGGCTCCATTGTCGAGTTGTTGAACGACTACACGTCTGGCAACGCCGTCTTCTGGGAGCCCCTGGGCTGCGAAGCAGACGCCAAGGCCGCCGAGCAGTTGTTCGGTTCTCGCGCCCTTCCCGCGTACAACCTGGGTGCTGCACACTACGTGCTGTCCTTTGGTGCTGAATTCCTGGCCGACGCCCGCTTGGCCAGCCAATACGCCGACGCGCGCAACCCCAACTACAGCCACTTTGTGGCCCGGTTCGCCGCCGTCACGCCGCACATGGACCAGACGTCCAGCAACGCCGATGATTGGTACGCCGCGATTCCTGGTTCCGAGGCCCTCGTCGCCTTGGCCGTCGCCAAGATCGTCGCCAAGACCAAGGGGTACAGCGGTTCGCTCTCCGGCTTGCTCGCGACCGGCGACACCGCCGCTGCAGCCACCGCAAGTGGACTGTCGGCCGACGACATCGCCGCCATTGCAGCTCACTTCTCGGGCGCCACCGCTGCCGTCGCGTTGCCCGGTGGAACCGCCGGTGCCAGCCGTGCAGCCGTCGACCTGGCGGTCGCTTGCTTTGCCCTCAATATCGTCAGTGGAAACGGTGGGCGCACCTTCGGTTCGGGCGGCTATGCCGGCCCCATCGACGGCTACGACCGCGTCGAGTCTCTGATCGCTGATATGGCGGGCGGACGCATCGGCGTGCTGCTCATCGACGACGTGAATCCGGCCCACAGCCTGCCCAAGGCATCGGGTCTGGTCGAGGCGTTGACCAAGGTCGACTTGGTCGTGTCGGTATCTAGTCACGAGAGCGAGACCGGCGTCCACGCCGGCCTGCGGCTGCCCACCTCCAATTCTTTCGAGGATTGGGGCGACGCCGAGCCTGGCTACGGCGAAAAGTTGCTGCGCCAGCCTGCAATGACCCCTCTGTGGGACACCCGTTCACTCGGCGATGTCCTGTTGGCGACCGCTCGCGGCGCCGGCTTGACTCCAATGACCGTAGCGGCTCCGGTCGAGCCCGACGGCGACGCTGCCGAAGACGCAGAAGCAGAAGCGCCAGCGGACGGCGAAGCCGCCGTCGAAGAGGCCATCGAAGCCGCCGCACCAATCGTACTTGGGTTCACCCCCGAGAACTGGGCAGCGTACGTCAAAGCCCGATGGCAGCGGATTTACGCATCTGATGACGCCAACTTGGGTACCCCCTTCCAGCGCTGGTGGGAATCCGCCCTGGTCCACGGTGGCATTCTGGATTGGCACGGTCCTTCGGCCATCAATGTGACGGGATCCCACACCATGGGTGGTTCGGGCGCACTTGACGGCGACGGCGAGTACCACCTCATTGCCTACCCTCACCCCCACATCGGTGATGGCCGCCACGCGAACCAGCCGTGGGCGCAAGAGCTCAGCGACACCACCACGTCCAATACCTGGGACAGCTGGTTGGTCATTCACCCCGAGGCCGCGGCCAAGGTGGGTGTCGAGACCAATCAGATGGTCGAAGTCGCCACTGCCAACGGCAAGGTCGAGCTTGCGGTCTTCGTCTTCAACGACATCCGTCCAGACTGTGTCGCCATCGCCTTCGGCAACGGCCACACTGCCAACGGTCGGTACTCCACCGGTGTGGGCGTCAACGTCGTCGACCTGCTCGGAGCCGTCAAAGGCGCCCAGGGAACCATGGCTTGGCAGCAGGCCAAGGCATCGGTCAAGTCCACCGGACGCGCCGGCGACTTGGCCTGGACCCAGGGCAACAGCGATGACGCGCTTCGGCAGCTGGCACCCGTGGCCAACGTCGAACATGTCGTCTCGACCGGCGATGCTCCAGAAGGGCACGCCGGCGACGTCAATGACGCCGGTCGCTTCACTGGTGTTCACCACCTCGGTCGGGACGCCCGCCTGGTCAAGAGCGGCGATCTCGACTTCTACCCGATTCCCGATCACCCGGTCTACCGCTGGGGAATGACCGTTGATAGCAACGCCTGCAATGGCTGCGGCATCTGTCAGGTCGCCTGCGCGGCCGAGAACAACATTCCGAACATCGGCAAGAAGCAGGTCCAAAAGCAGCGTGAGATGAACTGGATTCGTCTCAACCGCTACTCCGGACACCGCGACAGCACCGACCAGAATGCTCAGCCGCGCGAGACTCGGTACGTGCCGGTCATGTGCCAGCAGTGCGGTCACGCGCCTTGCGAGAGCGTGTGCCCGGTCCTCGCGACCTACCACACCATCGAAGGCCTGAACGCGATGGTCTACAACCGGTGTGCGGGCACCCGCTACTGCGCAAATGCCTGTCCCTTCAAGGCACGTCGCTTCAACTGGCACCACTTTGCCTGGCCCGAGCCCTTCAACCTGCAGCTGAACCCAGACGTCATGGCGCGTTCCATGGGCGTCATGGAGAAGTGCACCTTCTGCGTCCAGCGCATCAAGGCCACGGCTTCCGCAACCCGCGATGCTGGCTTCACCAAGACCATCAAGAGCGCCGACGTCGAGCAGCTTCCGGCCTGCGCCGATGCCTGCCCGTCGAACGCACTGACCTTCGGCAACATCGAAGAGGCCGATTCATCGGTCGCGAAGACCCGCCGCTCTCCGCGCAGCTACTTGATGCTGGCCGAGCTCAACGTCTTTGGCGCAGTGAACTACCTCGCTCGAGCGAGCTTCCACGTCGAGAAGCGCGAGCACCATGGTGGTGGCGCTCACGGGGACGCGGCAGAAGGCCACGGCACCGAGGGCGAAGGCCACGGCACCGAGCACCCAGCGCCTCACGGTTCTGGCGAAGAAGCCCCGCACGAAACACCTGCACACGAGG
>CAYYHT010000890.1:0-2995 GCA_964471355.1 uncultured Enterobacteriaceae bacterium | reverse complement strand
CAGCTGGCATAGCAGTAGCCGTGGTACTCGCTCTGCTCGACGCGCTTGAGGTGGGTGATCTCGGTGCCGACGATGACGACGTGTCGGACACCCTCTGCAGGCATCGCCACGGTCGTCCAGCAGCTGTAGTGGGAAATCGAATCGTCAGGCCCGTCGCCTTCGGTCTCAAAGCACTGGGGGCACCCGGTCTCGAGCGTGGCGGCAACCGCTCGGCGGAAGGTGTCGTGGTACTCCGGCGGCACGTATTTTAGGCAAGTCTCGCCACGGGTGTCGTCAATGCCCGGCTGGCTGCGGTTGTTGAAGTGAACGATCAGATCCGCGTCGACGATGGTGACGTATTCAGTGGCCTTGGCCGCTCGTCCGGCCCATGCGGTGTCGTCGTCGTAGGGAAAGAGGGTGTCTAGTTCGCGCCGGGTGTCCACGGGCCGATTGTAGCAAACCCGCTGGGGTCACATGGCAAGCCCAGCGATGAACATCACAACGCCGACGAGCACCACCAACACGGACAGTGCGCCGACCAACATCCAGGGCAGCTGTGACCCGTCGGACTCCGCCACATCGTCTGACTCGAAATCCGGGGTCGCGAGCAGCTCTGCGGTCTCGCCGGAAGGCACTCCTTGTGCGGCCCTGAGCACCATCGTTCCGCCGAGCTTGCGCGCTAGGCGATGCAGGATCTTGGCCGCGGCGGCCGCACTCTCGGGTCGGTCGTTGGGGTCCTTCTCGAGCAGCTGCATGACGATGGCTTCGACGTCTGCCGGCACGTCCACCGGGGGGTCCAGGTCGCGGAACCGCGGTGGCAGCTTGTTCAGATTGGCGTCCATCAGCTTGGTCGCCGCCTCGTAGTTGTAGGGCAGCTGACCCGCCAACATCTCGTACATCAGCATGCCCAGTGGGAACAGGTCCGAGCGACCATCTAGATCCACCAACTGCAGCTGCTCGGGGGACATGTACGCCGGCGAGCCCATGACAATGCCGGCGGTGGTCAATCGTCCCTCGCCCTCGGGCTCCATGGGCTGCACCAAGCCAAAATCGACGACCTTTACGTAGTCCTGGTCCTCGCCCTGTTTGACCAACATGACGTTGCCCGGCTTGATGTCACGGTGGATGACGCCGGCCTCGTGCGCGTGCTGCAGCGCGTCCGCGGTCTGTTCGCCGATGTGCACGACGCGGGCGCAGTGCTGCTTGCCCTCGGCTTGCATCATCTGCCACAGACTCTGGCCCTCGAGGTTCTCCATCGCGATCCACAACAGCAAGTCTGGCTCTTGGCCAAAGTCGTGAATTCGCACGATGTTTCCGTGGCTCATCTTGGCGCACGCGGCGGCTTCGCGAAGAAAGCGCTGCACGTTCTTGCCCTTGGCCAACAGCTCTGGACGAATCACCTTCAGGGCCACGATGCGGTCAAGTGCCGTCTGGCGGGCCTTGTACACAGCACCCATGCCGCCTTTGCCGATGGGGCTCAGGATTTCGAAGCGGTCTGCGACGACTCGGCCGGTGAGGTCTTTGAACATCACCGGGATTGTAGCCTCACAGGCCGGTCAGGAACTCGTCAAGCGCGCTTTTCAGGTGTCGCTGCAGCATGGGCGTGGCCTCGGCGAGGGCCTCGGCTTCTTGCTGGTGATAGAACTGCAGGAAGACCGGGATGTCCCACTGGTATGAGCGGGTGTTGTCCAGGTCCAGCCTGGTGGCAAAGGTCACCGTGACGGCGACATTCCAGCGGAAGCGCCCGGCGATCTGGCTGTCAAACAGGGGCTTTGCTTCGACGAGCATCAGCAGATCGGATGTGGCGACTTCGGCCAGACGTTCTATGCGGACTTGGGTGCTGTAGGCGTCGGCGAACTCGAACGGCAGGGCACCTGTCGGTGCAGACGTCAGTGTGCGTTCCCTCAGATCGGCCTCGATGGCATCTGCCAATCGCTTGGGGGCCTCGATCTGCGTCGGATCGTCCAGGGACATCAGTGCTGTGGCGACCGCGATGGTCTGCCCGCTGCCTAGAACCTCAGGCGGGCTGTTCTTTGGTGTACAGCCCCAAAGTAGCGCCGATAGCAACAGCGCTGCTGCGACATGGTTGATGCTCGTCGCCATCAGAACCAAACCTCGGTCTCGAGACTGATGACGTGGTGCAGGTGCCGGTCCTTGTTCTGAAAGTCGTTGCTCTGGTCGAGGGTCTCGACGAAGTCGTTGCCGAATGCGTTGTTCTGGCTGGAGTACTGCACCCCGTACAGAGCACGCAGGCTGGGCCGGGTATAGATGCCCGTTCCCAGGGGGTTGAGCACGACGCCGCCCTTGCCCTGAATGGTGGTGCGGGTGGGGCTATCTCCGAACTCGAGGCCGTCGGTGTCGCTGACCCCGCCCGTGTTGAGGAAGATGCTGTTTGCGGTGTTGCGGTACGCGTTGCCGTTGCGGGACAGCTCGTTTGCGTAGCTGCCTTCGACCAGCACATGGACGGTGGGGGTCATGTAGGCCTGATTGCGCAGCACGACGCTGTAGTAGGCGCGGTCGTGGTCGGACGGCAGGATGTCGTTGTCTGCGTCGGTGTGGTTGCCCACAAAGAAGCCCAGCACTGCGTCGTAGCGACCGGGGACCAGAGACAGCTGCAGCTCGTTGCCGAGGTTGAAGGCGTGTCGTTCGTCCGTCAGGTTGGTCACGTAGATGTTGTAGTCGCGTCCACCGACTGACTCGGTGGTCAGGCGCTCGGGATGCAACTTCTTGTACGAGAAGAACAGGTTGTTCCAGATGACCGGGCCGAAGCCGCCAAAGCCGACGTAGCCAATCAGTTTGTAGCTGCTGGTTCCCGTCGCGACGGGGTCAGTGAACTGATCTTCGAGGCCGGGATTGTCGGCCAGGAATTGCTGCACGACTTCGCCGCGGACCCAGTCTTCGTAGTTCACGCCGGGGGTGTTGTAGGGCGCGCTGACCTTGCCCTCGACCATGGGCTCGATGTAGGCCTGACCGCCGCCGCCGATCTCGAACTTGCCCAGACGCAATCGGACCGAGC
>CAYYHT010000889.1:0-3001 GCA_964471355.1 uncultured Enterobacteriaceae bacterium | reverse complement strand
CCCCCCGCCAAAACGGCAACCGCCCAGGCTCGCCAGGCGCAGGGGTCACCACCACTCGGTCCCGCGTGATCTCTTCGACCCGCCATGTGCTGGCACCGAGGATGATGTTGTCGCCACGCCGGCTCTCGAAGACCATTTCTTCATCGAGCTCGCCGATGCGTGGACCATCGGAGCCCAGAAACACGCCGTATAGGCCCCGATCGGGAATGGTGCCGGCGTTGAGAAGCGACAGCGTCCCAGCACCCTTGCGAGCCGTGAGCGTGTCCTTTGTGCGGTCCCAGCGAATGCGCGGTGGCAGGTTCGCAAACTCATCGGAAGGGAATCGGCCAGACAGCATGTCGAGCACGCTAATGAACGCACCTCGGGTCAGCTCTCGATAGGGATAGGCCCGCCGCACAAGCGCCTCGAGGGCGTCGGTTTGCCAGGTATCCATCGACGTCATGGCCACGAGTTGCTGCGACAACACATCGAGGCAGTTGCGCGGAATACGGGTCTCTTCGATGGCCGCTCGAGCCATGGCATCAGCCACCACAGCGCACTCGAGCAAATCGCCGCGGAACTTCGGGAAGATTCGCCCTTGGCTGCGCTCGCCCACCCCGTGACCGGACCGACCGATGCGCTGAAGACCACGCGCAACACTGCCAGGGGACTCGATCTGAATCACTAAATCGACGGCCCCCATGTCGATGCCAAGCTCGAGAGAGCTGGTGGCGATGATGGCGGGAATTCGACCGGCCTTGAGGGCTTCTTCGATTTGCTCACGCTGCGCACGCGCCACAGAGCCGTGGTGAGCGCGAACGAACTCGGGTTCTCCGGTGAACTCGTTCAGCCGCTGCGCGAGGCGTTCACACAGCAACCGACTGTTCGTGAACACAATCGTCGAGCGATGGGAGCGAATCAGCTCGACCAACTTTGGATAGATGGTGGGCCAGATGGAGTCCTGGCGCTTGGGGGTCGGGCGGGCCGACGGATAGGTCCACTCTGCGGCGCGATTGGGGGCGGGCGCCGGCTTGGGCGCCGAGGCTGCCGCAATGGGTTGGGTCATGTCCTCGACGGGCACCACAATCTCGATGTCGAGATCGGGCGGCTCGCTGGTGTCGACGATGTGGACCGGTCGATCGCCGCCCAGGAAGCGCGCAATCTCGTCGAGAGGGCGCTGGGTTGCAGACAACCCAATGCGCTGCGGTTCGGCAATGCAACGCGCTGACAATCGCTCGAGCGTCAGAGCGAGATGGACACCACGCTTCTTGCCCGCAATCGCGTGAATCTCATCGACGATGATGGTCTCGACGGTCTTGAGATTGTCTCGGGCCTTGGAGCCGAGCAGCAGGTAGAGCGACTCTGGGGTCGTGACCAAGATCTCGGCAGGGTTGCGCGCCATTGAGCGTCGCTCGGATTGCGGTGTGTCGCCGGTTCGCACATCGACTCGGATAGGACGAAACGCCTGTCCCGCTGCCCTGGCTGCGTGTTCGACGCCCACCAGTGGCGCCCGCAGGTTTCGGTCGACGTCATAGACCAGCGCCTTCATCGGCGAGACGTAGAGCACCCGCACGCCTGGGTCCGCGTCCTCGTCACGCTTGGACAGTCGATCGATGGCGGCCAGAAAGGCCGCGAGGGTCTTGCCGCTGCCCGTCGGCGCCAGCAGCAATGCATGCTCGCCCCGCTGAATGGGTTCCCAGCCCTGGGCCTGCACCGCCGTCGGCGCATCGAAGGTGCGCCTGAACCAAGTGCGGGTGGCCAAGCCAAAGCGATCGAGCGGTGACATTCAAGCACTATACTGGTGTTCAGTGTGGCGAGCCAGCGCCCTAGACACGTCCGCCAGAAAGTGACCGCATGAGCGTCTCGATGTTGGGAATGCGCTTGTCGCGATCCGGCTTCAAGCAGCCATCGATCGTGCGCACAAAGCGACCCGGCAGATCGGGGCGCCAGTGCTGCGGATTCTTGTAGTCACCGGTGAATGCCGCGTTCAGGATGGCGTGCTCGCTGTCCTGATCGAATGCCTCGCGCCCAGTGACCAGGTAGTAAAGCAGGCAGCCGAGCGCGAAGACATCGGCTCGTTTGTCGACTTTGCTCGAGTCCTCGATCTGCTCTGGAGCCATGTACGCAGGCGTGCCCATCATGACGCCCGTGCGGGTCATGGACCGAGCGAGGATCTTGGCAAAGCCGAAGTCGATCACCTTTGGCACCGGATTGCCCTTGGGTCCGCTTGCAACCAGGATGTTCCACGGATGCAGGTCGCGGTGGACCACTCCAGCCCGGTGCGCAAGCGCCATTCCCGACAAGATGCGTTTGAACAGCTTTTCGGTGACATCGAGAGCGGGCCGCGCCTCGTACATCCAGTCAGCCAGCTCGGGACCTTCGACGTACTCCATCACCAAGACCGGCACGCCACCGACGGGAACCAACTCGTAGACCTGTACGAGGTTTGGGTGACGAAGCTTGAGCAGCACCTGGCCTTCTCGCAGGATTCGCTTGCGCTGCTCGGGGTCATTGACCGACAACCACTTCAGAGCGCGTCGGTCGCCAGTCCGCTCGTCGCGAGCTTCATAGACCTCGGCCATCCCTCCCGCTTCAATGAAGCGAACGATGGTGAAATCGCCAACCTTGGTACCGGGGTCCATCACCGCCGAACCGTACCACCGGATCAGTCCTCTGCGGCGGCGTCCATCCCAGGCCCTGCAACTGGCCGGCCAGGCAGGCCGTCGAGCGAGGGCTCGTCACTTAGATCACGACTCTCGCCATCGTCGCGGCTAACGCGCTCAATACCCGGATCGGTGTTGTCGTCCCATCCTCCAAGCATCCACGCGAGCTCTTTGCGCACGATGTTCGGCAGCGAGTCTTCTGGGCCAACAATCAGCCTCAGAAGATTGCGCCGAGCGTTGCCGAGCGAGTCGAGATCAGCGCCATCGGGAGCAAATCCCAACAGCGCCACAGAACGCAGCGTCGGGTTGCCTCGCATGGCCACGATGAGGGCGTCGATCTCGGCATCCCACAACGCGGC
>CAYYHT010000888.1:1288-3004 GCA_964471355.1 uncultured Enterobacteriaceae bacterium | reverse complement strand
TGGAGTTGTACCTCGCGCAAGGCGATGTCGTAGGAGCGGAGGGACAGGAACAGAAGGTATGTGCTGATCACCATCGAGACGGCGACGGCCACCAGGGCGTTGACGTCCGAGTCAGGACCGATTGGGGTGGGAAGGAGATTCAGCCGGCCCGCCCACACCACGACGCCGCTGGCCAAGACACTCGCGCCGGTGAACGCGGTCGCGGGACCGATCCCAAGCGTCGCCGCGGCGACCATCACGCTGACAATATAGGCGATGGCGTTTTGGTTTCTTAGGCCGCCGAACAGCACCAGCACGGTGGTGACGATGACCCAGTACACGATCGCCATGATCCAGCCGGCGGCCCGCTCACGCCCATTGACCGCGAGCTGTCGGCAGACCACGAACAGCAGTGCCGGCGGCGTGTAGAACGCCAGGGTGACCCTCCAATCGTTTGCGGGCTCGGCAAAGGCCAACAGGCTGACAGCCACAATGGCGAGCAGAGACATGTGGGCGACAGCCACAGCGGTTTGCTGGCGTGAGCTTGCAATGAGATCGAGGTTGTCGCGGTCTTCGAGCATCATTGGATACTAGCCCGGAGCTTCAGACCGAGAGTGCTGGCTAGCGTGCCTGCCCGCTGTTCCGATTGTCGGCGTGCGCCCGTGGCCAAGCGCTGTCGGCCAAGTCGGGAGCGCGGCTGAGGGCAATCAGGTCGTACACGTTCACGGCGTGGCTGTAGACCGCTCGGCCTTTGGCCAGCGCCGGGCTGCCGAATGGGTCGCCCGTGCCGCCTAGGTGAAACGGCTCGAACGAGGGCTTGGTTGGCCACCAGACCGGCTCTCCGCTGGCATCACTGAGCACGACATGCTGTTGGCCGACAATCTGAACCCTCGGCATGAAGGCGTGATCGGCAATCCAAGCCTCGGTGTTGCAGTGGGCATAGAGTCGGCCGTCCGAACCCGCCGCCATGCCGCTCCTGCAACCGACTTCGCCATTGGCGGCGAGCGCCCCATCCTTGATGCCGACGGTGCCAAAGTCGGTGGCCATCCAAAGCATTCCGTCTTCGGTGGCGATGGGTTGAGATCGAGTGGCGCTCTGGGTCTCGTAGTCGAGGGGAAAGTCAACGGCCCACACGTCACTTCCGTCGTCAGCCGAGAGTCCGACGAGCCGGTCCTGTTGCACGAGCACGGGGCCGTCTTGGAACATCAGGTCCTCGATGGTCGCTGCGAGCTGGCGCTGCCACTTCATCGAGCCATCCGGCGACACCGCATAGACCCAGTAGTTCGAGTCGTACAGGTAGGTGGTGCCGTCGGGTCCGATCGCCAGGTTCGGCGTGCTCGCGTACATCTCGACGGACCACTGCAGCACCCCCTCGGTGTCAAAGGCATCGAGCGACAGGCCGGTGCCCACCACGATGAGGCCCCCGTCCGAGACCGCGATGCCCACTGCACGCTGAGAGCTAAGTGGCGCCCTCCACCGCTCGACGCCGTCGGCATCGAAGCACAGCACCTCGGTCTCGGTGCCATAGACCACATCGCCGTCGAGTGTGATGACCGGCAGGGTGCGGGAGCCCTCGGTCGCCCATCGCTCGTTGCCGTTGCGCAGGTCAAAGGCGACCACTCTGGGGATTTCGTTGAACAGTGGGTCTGCGTCGGTGATGACGACCAGGTTGTCCTGGGTGCTGACCGCGGGCTGCGACAGCTCGTTGCCCAGATCGCTGAGTCGCCAGCTCATGCC
>CAYYHT010000888.1:0-1188 GCA_964471355.1 uncultured Enterobacteriaceae bacterium | reverse complement strand
GTCGGAGTTCCCATGCGTCTGCAGCTCATTTCCTTGGTCCCCCCGCTCTTGTTCCTGGTTGCGTGTGGCCCCGGTGACTGCCCGGACGGCTTCCTGCGCGACAACGATGGCAACTGCTCTGGGCACGACGATGGAAGTGACCAACGTCGATTCCTATGGACGCCATCTCAAGACCAGCGCCGAATACTCGCTCTGGGGCTCGATGAGCCGTTCGCCGACGTCGTCGTGCAGCTACCAGACCACGGGGTCCTTTGGCTGCAATCCCGCGACTGAGATCGAGGACCCGTCCAGTTTTCCGGGGGCTCCCGCCGGGTTGCCTGTCGTCACCAAGACCCTGACCATGGGGGGTACCTTCGTGTCCGACGGGGTCCTGCCGATGACGGAGCGCGCCGAGATCGAGGTCTTGGTCAACTACTCCTGTAGTCCTGACTGCCCCGACTTGAACATGAATGGCATCACGACCTTCCCTTGCAACACGCAGTTCACGGCGGTCATGACCGCGCCCTAGATGCGCTAGCGCAACAATTCGCGCGTGATCCTGAAGTCGATTTGCTCGCCGTCACGCATGGACCGAACTGGGGTTCCCACCATTTCGATCCGGTAGCATGCGGGCAGCTACGGGGTCCCGGTTGTTCTACTCGCCTTCTGCTGTGCGAAGCGTCGTCTTGGGGCTGTTGTTCACCAACCTCGTGGGCTGCGTCACCAAGCAGACCCAGATCGATTCCTTGGTTGAGCTTGCGCCTCTTGAAGCGCCCGTGTCCCATCGCGTCGTGCTCATCGGCGATGCGGGCAACCTGAATGCCCTGCCAGTGTTGGAGACGGTCAAGGCTCGCCTCGCTGCATTGAGTCCAGCAGAGCAGGCCAAGACCACGGTCGTCTTTCTGGGCGACAACGCCTATCCGGGGGGCTTGCCGCCCAAGAGCTCCCCCAAGCGGCAGGCTGCTGAGCAGATTCTCGATGCTCAGGCGTCGGTGGCGGGCGCCTTTGCCGGCCAGGTGTTCATGGTGCCCGGCAATCACGACACCCGAGGTGGCAGCAACTCCCGCAGCATCAAGCGCCAAGAGAAGTACTTCGAAAAGGCGGTCACGCGGGCGGTCGGTGCAGACGAGCGGGTCGACGCCTTCCTGCCTTCGAACGGCTGCGGCGGGCCCGCCGAGGTGGAGCTGTCCAAAGAGGTCTTGCTCGTGG
>CAYYHT010000887.1:0-3005 GCA_964471355.1 uncultured Enterobacteriaceae bacterium | reverse complement strand
CATACGAGATACATCGGTGACTGGAGTTCAGACGTGTGCTCTTCCGATCTCCACTCCCACACCTTGGGAGGAGTTCGGCGTCGTGCAGGTAAAGAACGACGTCGTCGTGGTCAGCGCTTCCGCAGACGACGAAGCAGCGGAAGATGCTGGCGCTGTCTATTTGTATCGGTACCGCAGTGGCGCCTGGGACCTCGACCTCACCCTGTTGGCCAGCGACGCCGATGTCGGGGACAACTTTGGCTTTGAGATCGACTTCGACGGCGACACCTTGATCACCGGAGCGCCCATGGCGCCCACTCCCAGTGGTCGTGGCACCGTCTACCTCTACTCCATCCTTCTCACCGGAGAGCCCGACGGCGCCACCTGCCTGACCGACATCGATTGCGCGGTTTTTTGCGTCGATGGGGTCTGCTGCGACACGACCTGCGGCGGCAATGACCTCCAGGACTGCCAAGCGTGTTCGATTGCTGCAGGCGCGTCGGTCGATGGCGTCTGTGCCGACCTCGACTCGGTGCCATGCGCTTCGGGAACGTGCGACTTCGGCTTCTGCGATCTGCCGTGCGGCGACGGGACCTGTGACAGCGGAGAGACGTGCAGCACCTGCCCGGACGATTGCGGCGTGTGCTGTGGCAACGGCGGGCTCGACGCGGGCGAACAATGCGATGACATCCTCTTGGGTGGCAATCAATGCGCCGACCTGGGGTACTCGGGTGGGGCGCTGGGGTGCGATGCCTCTTGTCAGTACGACACCGCCGGATGCACCGGCACCCCGCCTCCTGAGACGTGCGGGGATGGCCACTTGGACGCCGGAGAAACCTGCCAGAACTGCGAGGCCGACGCCGGTTCATGCTGTCCGCCCATCTTGGCGAAGTACTTCTCTTCCAGGGGTGGTCCGATTCGGGCCCCCGAGGAGTGGTTCACAATGCGCGCATCGTCGCTCTTCTTCAGCAACGGCATCAGGTCTCTGGTGAGCAGGAAGTGCGACAGGCAGTTGGTCTGCATCTGCACGTCGTAGCCATCCTTGGTGGCGTAGTCCTCGAGGGCCATCACGCCGGCGTTGTTGCACAGCACGTCGAGCTTGTCGTACTTCGAGGCGATGACCGCGATGGCCGCACGCACGCTGTCGAAGTCCTGCAGGTCGCAGACGATGGGGTCGAAGGTCGCGCCCGGCACCGCTTCTTTCAGCGTGGCCAGCGAGGACTCGGAGCGGCTGCTGGCGCGGTTCAACAACAGCACCGTCGCGCCGCGCTTGGCCAGCTCGCGGGCGCAGAAGTAGCCCGTGCCGGTCGTGGTTCCGGTGACTGCGACAATGCGGCCCGTCATGTCTCGGGTGTGATTGGCGATGACGGTGTCCAGGTGCAGCGTTTCGATCGGGGGCATGGCTTGGCCTCGGCGGGTGGAGTGTGGTGCCGGCCAACCTGCGCACCAACTGGCCCAGCGTCCTGTTTTTTGTTCGATTAGCCGGCGAAGCGCTCGCGAAGCGCCGGCACGGCGCGGTCGACGAAGGCACGCACCTTCGGCTGGATGTACTCGCGGTCGGCGTAGACGATGCTGATCGGGGCATCTTGGCCCACGTCGTCGCGCAGCACCGGGACCAGATCGCCGCGTGCGAGGTCCGCGGCAACCATCGCCTCGGGCAGCAGAGCGAGCCCTTGGCCACGCCGTACCGCCCGGGCAGCCAGGCCAATCTCATTGCAGGCCATGCGACCGCGGACCGGCACGGTGCCTCCCGTGCGCAGCGGCCAGGTCCGGGTGGGGGAAAACTCGCCCGCAAAGCCGACGATGCAGTCGTGGCCCCTCAGCTGTCCGGGCTTGGTGGGGGTGCCTCGCGCCCGGAGGTAGTCGGGACTCGCGACCACAAGCTGCTCTCCATCGGCGATCTTTCGCACGATGAGGTTCGGGTCCTTCACTGGCCCGAACCGAATCGCTACGTCGATGCCCTCGGCGATGAGGTCCACATGCCGGGTGGTCGAGTGCACCTCCAGCTGATCATTGCTGTCGTCGGTGGAACGGGATCTCAGGGCGGAGGGCTGGTCGATGCCTTGCTCGCCAGAGACCGGTTTGCGGTTCGGGTGTTGACGCGAAATGTGTCCGGTGAGAGCGCACAGCAGCTGGCTGAGCGTGGGGTCGAGCTGGTTCAGGCCGACCTCAACGACCCGTCGACGCTGAACGCGGCCTTCGAGGGGGCCTATGGTGCGTTTCTGGTCACCAACTTCTGGGACCCTGCGACCGGAACAGAGGAAGGCCGCCAGGCTGCCGATGCTCTTCAGGCCGCGGGTGCGGCCGGCGTCGAGCACGTCGTGTGGTCGACCTTGCCCAACTCCAAGCATCACTCGAATGGGGAGCTTGCAGTCCACCACTTCACCAACAAGGCGTTGGTCGACGAGCTGGTCAGCAAGGCGGGATTCGCCCGGCACACCTTCGTCGAAGCGCCGATGTACTTTCAGAACCTCACCACGATGATGGGGCCGCAGCCTCTCGGCGATGGCCGTATTGGTTGGGCCGTGCCGATGGACCCGTCGAAGCGGGTCATCCACGCCGGTGACGTGTCAGAGGTCGGCAAGGTGGTCGCCCGAGCATTCGAACAGCCCGACCGGGTCGGCAACGGCCAGCACCTCGCGGTGGCACCTGGCGTGATCAGCTGGAACGACATCGTGGCGACGCTGAACGAGCAGGGGCACGACCTGAGCGTGGTGCAGGTGCCGGCCGAGGTCTACGATGGCTTCTTCCCCGGGGCATCCGAGCTGCGCGAGATGTTTCAGTGGTTCGAGCGGTACACCTACTTTGGACCCGACGCCGACGAGAAGCTGGCGCTGACCCGTGAGGTCTATCCACAGGCGCTGACGGCCTTTGCTTCGTGGGCCAAGGTCCACATGCCTGCCGCCGCGCCGGCAAGCTAGCTGGAGCGTGTCTGCGGTCAGGTCGCCAGTGGCGATGGCCTGTACCGCTGGTCGGACGGGTGCGAGAGGAACTCGTCCACGACGCCGGCGTAGTCCCCCGGGCAG
>CAYYHT010000886.1:0-3007 GCA_964471355.1 uncultured Enterobacteriaceae bacterium | reverse complement strand
GGTTTTTCTGGTCGCACACCTCGTGGTCAACGGGCTCAACGAGGTCACCTTCAGCCTGATTCAAGCGGGCACCATCGATGCACCAAGCTGGTTCGCGCTGCCACTGCAGCCCTCCCTTCTGCGAACCGTCATCGCTGTGGTGACCCTGGCTGTGGCCTCGGGCGCGCTGTCCGAGGTGCATGCCGAGGCGGAAGAGGCGCTGGTCCGCATTCGCAACAGTGCCTATGTCGATGCGGCCCGGGCCCGTGGCGAGCCCACAACCCCCCATGTGGCGTGGAATCTGGTGCTGCCATTGACCACGGTGGCCACGACTCGAGCGGCCTTTCTCGTCGGCGGCCTGGTGATTCTCGAGAAGGTCCTGCTGCTGAACGGAGCCGGATCCATTCTGTGGCGTGCGGCGCTCGAGCGCGACTGGCCTGTGGCATTGGGCATCGGCCTATTTGCTGCGGCTGCTGTCGCCACCATTCGGCTTGTCAGCGACGTGGTTCGCCTAGCCGTTGACCCGCGCCTGCGTACCGGAAGTGCCTCTTGAATTACGCACGTCCGCGTCTGGAGGTCCTCAGGCGGCCGGCCCCTGCAGCCGGGGTGGCAGTGCTGCTCTTTGTGGCGATGGCGGGTCTGTTGTCCTTCGTTGCTGGCTACGACCCAGTTGCAGACGTCTCGCACCTGAATGCCAACCTGCCAGCGGGTCCTGGTCACTGGCTGGGCACTGACCATCTGGGCCGGGACGTCGCCTGGAGGTTGGCCATGGCCAGCCGTGCATTCCTGGCGCCAGGACTCGCAGCTTGCATCGTGTGCGCGAGCATCGCCGTACCCGCCGGCGCGCTAGCGGGATGGTATGGAGGCGCCGTCGAGGCGGTTGTGCGGTACATCTTCACCGTGCTTTCGTCGGTGCCGCGCTTCGTGCTGGTGCTGTTCGTCGTGGCCATCTACGGCAACGCCCTAGCCCTGCTGGCGATTGCGGCCGGCTTCGCCTACGTGCCGACCCTTGGCGAAGCGGTGTTCGCACGCATCGAATCCCTGCGTCATGCCGAATACTTGCTGGCCAACCGGGCCTACGGTGTGCCCGACTGGCGCATTCTGTGGGTGCACCTGGTGGTGGCGGTCTGCGGTCGCCTCATCACCCGACACCTGGTGCTTCTGTTCGGCTACTTCTTGGTTCTCGAGACCACCCTGTCCTACATCGGCAAGGGTTTTGGCGTGCAAGAGCCCACCCCGTCATGGGGCAACATGCTGGTGTTCAGCTGGGGACGTGGCAGCTGGCTGAACATTGCCGCCCCCGCCATCGCCATCTGGGTCACCATTCTGGCCATCACCCTGGTCGCACAGGCCCTGTCTGACGAGGCGCGCAATGCCTGAATCCGTCGACAGAATCGCGCTCTCCAACCTTAGGGTCGCCGTCGGTGACAAGGTCCTGATCGACGACGTGTCCCTCGAGCTCAAGGCGGGAGAGGTGCTGGCACTTGTTGGGCACAGCGGCTCGGGCAAGACGCTGACGGCGCGCTCGCTGTTGGGGCTCGTCGACTTGACTCCTGGCGTCGTCGAGGCGCACCTGGTGATCGAGGTGGGCGGCGAGCGCTGGGCCCCGTACAGCACCTGCCTGGGCAAAGGCCGAACCGAGCGGGCGACGGCGTTCAAGGACATCCGCGGCTCCCTCATCGGCTACCTGCCGCAAGACTCCCGAGCATCGCTCGACCCGCTGTGGACCGTTGGTGATCTGGTTCGCATGTCGGTCGCGGCCAGACATTCTGCCACGGGCAGCTCGCACGATGCCGACCCGGCCACTTGGCTGACTCGCGCCGGTTTTGCACGCCCCGAGACGGTCCTGCATCTGTATCCTCACCAGCTTTCCGGAGGCATGGCCCAGCGCGTGGCCATCGCGCAATCTCTGGCTCGCGGCAGCCGCTTTGTCATTGCCGACGAGCCCACCACGGGCGTCGACCCGACAGTGCAGGTCGAGATTCTGCGCGAGCTTCGTCGCCTCGCAGACGACGGATTCGGCGTCTTGCTCATCACCCACGACCTGCGAATCCTGCCCGGACTCGCCAGGAGCGTGTTGTTGATGGACAATGGCCGCATGGTCGAGGAGATCGAAGCCGAACAGCTGATGCAGGGAGACCTCGCCACCGAAGCGGGTCAGCGACTGATTGCAGCCACTCGACGGGTTGCTGGCGGGAGGCTCGGATGAGCGTCGCGTGGAAGCTGGATGGCATCGTCAAGACCTACCGCCGCGGCAGCTGGCTGAACCCCGATCTGTTCACCGCGGTCAACCGCGTCAGCTTGAGTGTGGCGGCTGGCGAGAGGGTTGGCATCATCGGAGAATCGGGATCGGGCAAGTCCACCCTGGCTCGGGTCGGCCTCGGACTGCTGCCCCGCGATGCCGGGCGCGTCGACGTGCTCGGCCAGGACACCGAGACCTGGAATGCGCAGCGCTGGCGGACCGCTCGGCGAGATGTGCAGCTGTTGTTTCAGAGCCCGAGCGCCATGCTCAACCCGGCCATGACCATTGGACAGCTGCTGCAGGAGGGAGCGCTGCTGCATCGACCCGATGCCGACGCAGACTTCGAGATCAAGCGCGTGCTCGAGGAGGTGGGCCTGCAGGGTCGCGAGCTGGCCCTTCCGCACGAGCTATCCGGAGGCGAACAACGCCGTGCTGGGGTCGCTCGGCTGCTGCTGGCGCGCCCGAAGCTCGTGGTCGCCGACGAGCCCACCACGGGTCTGGACGCTGCCCTCAAGGCCTCTCTGGTCGAGCTGCTGCTGGACCGAATTGGCAAGGACTGCGCCTTTGTGCTGATCAGCCACGACCTGTCTCTGGTGACCTGGGCCACCGACCGCATCTTGGTCATGAGCGAAGGAGAGCTGGTCGACAGCTTCCGAACCAAAGAACTGGGCGGAGTGCCCCACCACGAGCGCACCGTCGAGCTTCTGCACGCCGCGGGTGTCGCATGATCTCGGCCAAGGATGGGATGCCTTGATCTCAATATTCCGGCACCCATCCCGCAAGTTG
>CAYYHT010000885.1:0-3021 GCA_964471355.1 uncultured Enterobacteriaceae bacterium | reverse complement strand
CCCACCGGCAGCGTTCCGGTACCGGTTCTGGACGACCCCATCGATGAGCCGATGCCAGGCGATCCGGAGATGTCGGACGACGGCACGACGGACGAACCGACGACTGCAGACCCGGGCGATGGTCCTTCATTCTTTACTCATCCTGGCAGCCACCTGGCGTTGCCGGCGTGCAGCACCAGCACGCTGCTTGCTCGGTCGGAATTCCACCGCCTTGATCGCGTCAACACAGGCATCACGCTGCCTCAGGCGACATCGTTGAACGAGGTGTTCGATCCAACGAGTGATGCCGGTCTCTCCTTCCGAGTTTGGCTGGCGGGCGCGGGCGTTTCGTCGATCTTCGACATTCCGAGCGTCGCCGGGACCGTCGGTTTTCCTCAGGTGATTCGCTATCCGATGGTTGGCGCACCCGCCGTCACCGACCACACGCAGGGCCTACAAGACGCCATCGGGGACTTGCGTGATGCCCTCGGCCGCGGTCCAGCCATTCTCTACATTGTTCCCGGTACCTACCGGGTCGACGCCGACTTCGTGAACCCCGCTGGAGCTCTGGCACCACCAATCGAGGTGCGTGCGTTACAACTGGGCGCTGTACTGAGCAACTTTCTCATCCTCACAGGCACCGTGTATGACTCGTCTCGACCCACAACGATTCGGGTGGCGGACGGGGTCGGGTGGACCCGCCCACCGGTGCTGTTCTTCAGGACATGTAGCATGTTCGAGGTGTGGGGGTTGACTGTGGACGGGCGGGCGGACACCCGTCTAGGGGCGCCCCGCACGCCGCTGGAGGCCAGTCCGACGACGGGCCAGCCGCCAACACCCGCCGAAGGTCCAGGGGGCAGCGATAACATTCGGTTGACGCGGTGCACGAATTTCCGGTTCCGCGGTGTGCATTCACGAAATGCATCGGCCACCGGGTTCTCGATGAACAGCATTACACGGCGAACCGCGGAAGGGCTCTCGCTGCCCTACCTGTTCGTGGACGGTTGTTCTGACTGCGAGTTCTTGGATTGCGAGGCGTCCAATTGCGCCTATATCGGCCTCAGTGCTTCTGCGATGCACCGGATGCGCATATCGGGCGGGCGGTACTCGTTCACCAATCGGGCCTCGTCGATGATTGCGGTATCGCTCGAGCCGCCGACCCTCGTGGGCACGCTGCCGATGTCTGTTCCGATGATCTACGATGTGGTCATCGAGGGGGTGACATTCGAGGGTAACTGGAAGGACGTACAGATCACCGGCCGTCATGGCACCGCATGGGTCACCGTCGTCGATTGCGAGTTCATTGGTGCGCCGGGATCCGGGTCGGTGAACGGCAGGATTGCGGTCGCCAATGATTTTGGTATTGACGCTGCGGGAACGTGTCCGCCTTCGTGGACTGGGGAAACGGTCGGCGTCGGAGCAGATATCGATGGCTGCCTGCCGCTTCCGTCATCGACACTGATTCATGAGCTGGCGCGTGTGTTCCTTTCATCGCCGCCGTACGCGGCGGGGAGCACACAGCTCGTGGTCGTAGACACGTTCGTGAATGCCGGCCCGCCCTCGCCCAAGCCCGCTCTGCGCTCAGTGTCAATCATCAGTAGCGCAAACTTCGTGGTGGTTCGGGACTGCACCTTCCGGCGATACTCGAATGCACTCAAGCCGATGGATAGCGTTGTGAACATGAGCCCGTACGGGGCGTGTTGGGCGGTGATTCGCAATCGGTTCTTTGAGATCGACAACCAACGCACCTGGGTTGCGCCGACCGGCGATCGGCCGTACCGCGCAGTGGGGTCTCAAGGCGTCGTGATCAATGGAACGCCGTATCGGATGGTGCCGATTCGCATCGGAGTGCCGGCGGCGGCGGTACCCATTGCGGCCGGTGTCCGCTCGGTTGAAGAGAACTTCCTGTGGCTTGACTCGCCATCGCTTGTCGGTTCGTTCATCTGCGACGGTATGAGTGGTGTGGCGCCGCTAGACCGAGCGACGATTTGCGGAAACGGCATCGTTTCCGAGTGGACCGAGGGGGCGGCGTACCGCGGCGGAAATGGTGTTTTGCCTGGATATATACGGCGAGATGAAGCGGCTGTTTTCGGATTGCCAAATGGGTCGTGCTTCGCCGGTCGCTTGGTGCCGTCGTCGCTGATTGTGGATGGGGTGGGGCCCTACCTGCCCCCCGGGCTGCACTGGAACAACGCGGTCTATGGCAGCAACGCACCTAGTGGGACGACGGGGGTGCCGGTGCCGCGCCCGCGCGTGGGCACGTTTGTCCCGCGCTCTTTCCGTTTGGGCATGCGTGGGATGATCGGATTGGAGGCGCCGAGGCCGTTCCCGCTGGTGGTCGGTCCAAGTCCGTGCTGATTGACGGCTGCCGTGCCATGGTCAGGGCGCTGGGTCCGAGCCACCAGGCACATTCAGCTGGCCCTGGCCGTTGTCGCCCCAACATGCGATGGTGGCGTCGCTGCGCAGGCCGCATGCGTGATAGGCAAAATCGACGGTGTTGCCGGAATATCCACCCACGGAAATGTCGGTGTAGGTGCCAGCCGGAATGTCACCTTCCCACCGGGTTTCGTCATAGATTGAGTTCCAGCATTTCACGTCGCCGGCGACGCCCAACGCACACAGCACATTGCCGCCGCTGGGATCGTTCTCAATCAACTGGAATTCGCCCGTGGGGACCGTGACGACATTTTGCCAGACGTGAATCTCACCGTTCGCCGCTAGGCCGAAGCGCGAGTAGGTGCTGCCCATGGCAACGTCTGTATAGACGGAATCCTGTGGATGGTAGTCGGCGAACTCAGGCCGCCACTCTTCATCCAGCCAAGGCTCGCAGCGGACCCCACCATCGGGCAGTGTGCCACACAAGCCCGCACCCATGCCCAAATTCGTCACCGGTACCCGCATCGCCGGGGGAAGGACGACGTCATTATGCTCGCGGTCCCAGCAGACCATCATCGAGTCAGACTCTCGAACAGCGCAGGCGCCGCTAGCGTGCAAGTCTAGATTACGGACTGCAACCTGCGGCCCCGGCTTCACTGGATTTTG
>CAYYHT010000884.1:0-3026 GCA_964471355.1 uncultured Enterobacteriaceae bacterium | reverse complement strand
ACCCATCCCGCAAGTTGGCCGCGGGGACCCGTGCGGTCGCAAGCTTCCTTCCCCCCACGGCCAAGGATGGGATGCCTTGATTGTTCGAATTCTCGGCGCGTTTGCTGCCAGCCTGTGGTTTAGCTTCGTCTTCCTCATCGCCCTCATCCTGACCTTCCCCACGGGTGCGGCCATGGAGCGAGCACGGTGGGAGGTGCAAGACGCCACCGATGGCTCGATGGCTTTGGAGCTGGACTCGTTGTCGCCCTGGTGGACCGGCGCCAAAGCGACCAACATCACCCTGTACAACATCGACAAGCGCAAGCAGGAGCGCGGGGACGAAGACGCGGCCACCGTGCTGTTCTCGGCAGAGCATGCCCGGGCTCGGGTCGGCCTGTTGTCGCTGATCACCGGCCAGCCCTACATCGCCGGCACTGTCGGCTATGGCGCCGGCGAGCTCGATGTCGAGGCGCTGATTCGCGAGAATGACAAGGGTGCACAGCGCTTGGGTGACCTGACGATCGCCGCGTCGGACTTCCCCATCTCAAGCCTGCCCCCGATGGGCGGAGTGAGCATCGATGGCACTGGCGAGCTCGACATGGATGTCGAACTCGACGCCACCGACGGCATGCGCAAAGCCAACGGCGCCGCCCGGCTGTTTGGTGAAGGCCTGCAGATCACCAAAATCACAGCACCAGACAACCCCATGCTCGAGGGCTTCGACATGGTGGTCGAGATCACCGAGCTGGACTTGGTGTTCGAGATTCGCGAAGGCAGGGCCAAGGTCAAGCGCGGGACGGTCGGCAGCAACCTGTTCAACACGGAGCTGTCGGGCGAAATCATCCTCATGGAGGACCTGACCCGCACTCGCCTGCGGCTCAAGGCAGTGGTCGAGCTGGGTGATGACCTGGCGATGTTCAAGTCCTTCCTCAAGGACGCCAAGCACAAGGACAACAAGTACCACTACCGCATCAACGGAACCCTCGGAGCGCCGCGCATGCTGGCGGACCGCGACCGCGCCGGCTCTGCGAGCAACAACCGCAACCGCAACCGCAACCGCAATGCTCGAGACAAGGATGATGGGGGCAACGGCGCGGCCAAGCCCATCAGCCGCAGCCCCAACATCAAGGGCGCGACAGCGGACGACCGCGGCGTGGCTCGGACCGGGCGTTCACTGCCCAAGGTGCCCATCAACCGCACCTTTGTCGAGGGCGACGACGAGGGCGACACCGACGACGGGGCCGAGGGCGGCGACGACACTGACGAGCCCGACAACGGATCGGACGACTAGGGTCTGGCACCGATTACCCGTGCGGTGCTCTAGTTGAGCAGTGACGGGCGAGCGGGGCCCCGCTCCGGCGCGGAGACCTCGGAGGCGTCCTCGATGCCAATGGCCCTGCGAAACGCGGCTGCTTTGTGCACTGTCTCGTGCCATTCGTCGGTGGGAATCGAGTCCCAGACGATGCCCCCACCCACATGGAATCGCGCCACATCGGCGTTCCAAACGCCGGTGCGGATGGCTACGGACCAGGTGCTGTCGCCGTTTGGCGCGACATAGCCGATGGCTCCGCAATAGATGCCGCGCGGGCCGTCTTCGAGCTCGCTGATGCGACGTGCGGCGCGGACCTTGGGTGCGCCGGTGACCGAGCCCGGCGGGAAGGTCGCGGCGAGTGCGGACCAGCAATCAAGGCCGTCAGACAGCTGCGCGCTGACGCTGCGATGTGCGTGGTGCACCGTGCTGTGGGCGACAATTTCGCGCTCGGCGGCGACCACGGAGCCAGGTGTCGCGACCCGTCCAAGGTCGTTGCGGACCAAGTCGACGATCATGGTCAGCTCGGCGAGCTCTTTTGGAGAATGCCGCAGGGCCTCGGACAGCGCGTGGTCCATGCGAGGGTCGGCGTGGCGTGGTCGGGTGCCCTTGATCGGAACCGAGCGCACGTGGCGGTCGCGGACTTCGATGAACAGCTCGGGGCTGTTGGACAGCACCGCGAGATCTGGGGCCAGGCGGATGAACGCGCCGTAGGCCGGTGCGGACACGCGGCGCAGACGACGGTAGGTCTGCCAGGGGTCGCCGGCTCCGCGCACATAGACCGGCCGCGTGAGGCTGATCTGGTAACAATCACCCTGTGCGATCCAGTCGAGAACGCACTCGACTGCGGCCTCGTGGCGTTCGCGATGAGTCGTGTGGACCGATGTGGGGGGCGTTGCCGCGGGGGGCGCTGCCAGGGGTTGGGCGCGGTCCAGCAGGTCTTGTGCACGGGCCTGAAAGGCGGCGCTGCCCTCGAGCTGCCACGTGCTGCACGAGTGGTCGAAGCGGAGCACACCGTCGAACTGCCCAAGCCAGATCTCGGGTTCGGGGGTGGGGGCTTCAGGGGGAATTTGTTCGACCTGGTGGCCCGCACCGTAGCCGAGGTAGCCAAGAACCCACCCATTGGCGGATAGCTCTCGGCCTCGTTTGTCCCATTCATCGCCGTCGGTGATCACCTCGACGGGGTTCCAAGCGATGAGCGAAGTCGTACCTGCGCGGCCCCCATCGAGCCAGACGGAGCCTGGAAGCTGGGCAATCAACGCAAAAACGGCTTCAGGATGAGGGTGCAGCTGGTTTTCCCGGTCCATGCCAGGGTCGGCTAAGGTGTCCGCATGGAGGAGACCATGAACACGATCCGCATTGGGGTCATCGCGGGCATCGCTATCGCGCTGTCCACAGCCTGCACCGACGTCGAGTCCGACTCGGTACTCACAAGCGGCATGTATGCCGGGGTGGTGGCAGAGTCCGTCGGCAACGGCACCACAAACGTCGTGGCCGTCTTGAGGGTGGGCGGACCGACAAGCACCACCTTCGTAGATCTGATCGGTGACGACGAGCTCACGGCGACTGTCGACACCGACACCCAAGTGATGACCGGCTCAAACCTGGGAGTGCTTCACAGCTACTCGGTGGAGTTCGAGGGCGATGAGCCCGGTACGGTGTACACCGTGGCGCTCAACCGAACCGTGGACGCCGGTGCGCCAAGCTCGACCATGACGATGCCCGAACCATTTACGCT
>CAYYHT010000883.1:0-3028 GCA_964471355.1 uncultured Enterobacteriaceae bacterium | reverse complement strand
TTTCGCCCCTCGAACGGCCTCTCGACCGTGACGCGGAGACTGAGCCCGCCCCGGAGCATCAGTGTGGAGGGATATCGGTGAAGGCTTCCGTGTCCGGCCACACTGAGTTGGTGCGATGCTCACTCTGGTCATCTTGTTGTCGCTCAATCTGGTTGCGTGCTGGAGTCCGCCTGCGGTCCCGGACACGTCCGCCGAGCCGGTCGGGGGCGGAGAACTGATTGGAGAGGTGTCGGAACCGGTGGCTGGGGAATGTGACGGCGGCGGCTCTGGTCAGCTGTACTACCCGGACGCTGATGGCGACGGCCACGGTGGTGTGGCAGAACCGGTGACCGCATGCGAAGTCCCCATGGGCTACGCATCGTCGTCAGACGACTGCGACGATGGGGACCCATCGGTGCATCCTGGCGCCGAGGAGGTCTGCGACGGCATCGATAATGACTGCGAAGGCGATATCGACGTCGGTGCTGTGGAAGCTCCCACTTGGTATGCGGACGCGGATGGCGACGGATTCGGTAGGGCCGACACGCACCTGCAAGCCTGCGCGCCGAGCTTCGACTACGTGGCCGACAACAGCGATTGCAACGACTACCACCCTGGCATCTATCCGGGTGCCGACGAGTACTGCGATGGGCTCGACAACGACTGCGACGGCGTGTTCGACGAGGATGCCGTGGACCCACACCACTGGTACCAAGACGCAGACGGCGACTACTTTGGCGATGCCACCGACGTCGTGTATTCGTGCAGCGACGCCTGGCCCCCCGGTCGCACCATCAATGCGACTGACTGCGACGACCTCGACCAGGACGTCCACCCAGGCGCCGTCGAACACTGTGATGGCGTGGACGAGAACTGCGACGGCGTCGTCGACGATGATCTCGGGGACGGCACAATCTGGTTCCTAGACCTGGACGGCGACGGATTCGGTCACGGTGATGCTTGGCCATGTGCTCCGGATTGGCCCATCGAAAGTGCCGATAATGACGATGATTGCGACGACCTGGACGCGCAAGTGCATCCGGATCAGATCGACGACTGCGACGGCATTGATTCTGACTGTGACGGAATCGTCGATCAGGAACCGGCCATGTGGTTCCTCGACTTGGACGGCGATGGGTTTGGCGACGTTGATGCCTACGGCTTCGAGTGCTGGCCCCCCGGCCCGACAGAGGCGACCGGCACGGACTGCGATGATGCCGACGCCGCGGTGAACGTGGTTGCCACCGAGACCTGTGATGGGATCGACCAAGACTGCGACGGCAACATCGACGACGACCCAATCGATGGGATTTACCATTTCCCGGATCTTGACGGGGATGGCTTCGGAGTGTGGTCGGGCTCGGCCCGGAAGTGCTCGCCGTCGGGAGTGTTCGTTGCGGCGGGGGGAGACTGCGACGACGCGGACCCGTCTGTGAATCCCGGTGCCGCGGAGGTGTGCGACGACCTCGAGGACCACAACTGCGACGGGGACACGGCAGCCGGTTGTGGCGCGCCGGAGATATGCGACAACGAAATTGATGATGATCTGGACGGTCTGATCGACTGTGCGGACAGGAATTGCTTCGGGCCGGGCTGCCCGGAGGACTGCGCAAATGGCTTCGATGATGACGGCGATTGGGACGTCGATTGCTGGGATGCAGACTGTGCAGGCCAATGCCCGCAGACCTGTGGGTGGGGCCCCGACAGTGACCTGGATGGCCTGATTGGCTGGGACGACCCAGACTGCGGCTCGCCGATTCGGACGTGGCTTTGCGAAGACACGAACTACGACGGAATCAGCGATGGACCCGACACGGATTGCGGTCCGCACTACCCTCGAGAATATCGGTGCGACGACGGCGTGGACAACGACGGGGATGGCCTGATCGACTGCGAAGACGCCGAGTGTGCCGATGGCTATCCGTGCGTCGAACTCTGCGACAATCATCGGGATGACGACCTGGACGGCCTCGTGGACTGCGGAGACGATGACTGTTTTGGTCCCGCCTGTGTCGGGGCCACGCGGGCGACGGTCCTCGCAGTAGGCTCCATGCGAACGCGCAGGGGCGGTCGTAGCTTTGGCTCGATCCATGGCCGGCATGGGGCAGAGTTCGCAGAAGTGGAGGCGACGGATGCAGTCGGCAGCGTTCAAGTGTTGGACGGATACGGTCAGATCGTCGAGCAGTGCGTCTGGACGGTCGAGGGGCTTAGAGCGCGACAGTGGGGTAATGGCCGTGCATACAACAGCTGGTATTGGAGCAAGGCCGTCGGCGGCATTGCGTCAAGCGTGCAGCGGACTGGCTTCGATGTGGGAGCCGGGTGTTCGCGCATCGATAGTGACTTCTTGCCGAATGTCGCCCCCGCCGTCGATGGAGCTCACATTCCGTTGCTGACTCGGCGAGTGAACCGCAAGCATGGTCCGGTCTATGACCGTGGGAGTTCGTGGATGGCGCCGATTCCAGAGGATGTCTGGTATCAGGGCATGTCGCCGACGCTCACTGGTTGGTCTGCTCACGATCCGCCTTGGTGCTACTCCCATCAGTCGGAGATGTTCCAGGAGTTCGGCACGATCCTTCCGGGAGAGCCGTACTACGCTGCACCCCCAGGGTGATGACTCCACGCACACAGCCCCGGTGGGTCAGTCCGTTTCGTCGTGTCTGCTGCCTTCGGGGCACAGGCGCGACCACCGGGATGAGCGCTCCACCATCAGCATGATCCGGTTGGACCTGTTGGTGGCCATCGGCGAGGAAGAGCCACCCGAAAGCCCAAAGAGCGGCAAGAGCCAGGCCAGCGCCGGAAGTCCGGGTTTGATAGGCGTGGCCCCGATGGGAGATGTCTTGCTGTGCAGTCGGTCCGCATTGGTCAGACAGACTCTTGCCATGCGCCGCGGATCAGCTGGAACGGATCGCATCCAGCAACAGGTCTCAACCCCCGACAGCTACCGCGCAGCGGTTCCGTTCAACTCTCAGCGAACGAGACCCGGCCGATCCGTCGCGGTGAGGCCACAGCGGGCGATGCCGGGTCTTTTCGCCGTTGTGCGGAACGGCGT
>CAYYHT010000882.1:0-3036 GCA_964471355.1 uncultured Enterobacteriaceae bacterium | reverse complement strand
CAGCGTGCCCAGCTGCCGCTCGAGCTCCGCATTCACATCGTCGAGCAATCGGTCATCGAGGCCAATCAGCACAGGAAGCGCGAGAGGGTCGTGCTCGGCTTGGGCCAGCAGATCCGCGGCAACCAGAGCCGCGTCCGCAGACCCATCGGCCAGCACCACGAGCTCGGATGGACCGGCCAGCATGTCGATGCGCACCCGTCCCGCCACCAGCTGCTTGGCAGCGGTCACCCAGGCGCTGCCCGGGCCAACAATCGCGTCGACCGCAGGCACGCCAGCTCCGTAGGCCATCGCGGCAATCGCCTGCGCGCCACCCACGGCCAGCAGAGCGTCGGCACCGGCGAGTCCCGCCGCCGCCAAGGTGATGCGCGACGGCTTGGGGGACGCGACCCAGACCTCCTCCACCCCCGCGACCCGCGCGGTAATGGCGGTCATGAGGACAGAGGAGGGCAGCGGGTAGCGGCCCCCGGGCGCATAGCAGCCCGCTCGCTGAACCGGCACCAAGCGACTGCCCGCCTCGCCGCCGGGTACGGCCACGCGCACATCGCCAAGGGCCTCGCGCTGCGCCACGGCAAAGGCCCGAATCCGGTCTGCGGTGCGCTCCAATAGAGCGCGCTCGTCGGATGGCAGCGCGTCGAGGGCAGCGAGCAGCTCGGACCGGCCAATCACGACGTCGGTCGCATCGGCCGGCTGATCTCCGAAGCGGATGGCGTACTCGAGCAGTGCGGCCTGCCCGCGCTCGCGCACGTCGGCCACAATGACCGCCGCCTTTGCCAGGGTCTCGGCGTCCACAGCCTCCCGACGCAATGCAGGAACTTCAGATGCAGTCAGGCGCCTCAGCATGACGACCTCCGCGTCACAGCCAGGCTTCGTCGGTCCAGCTCGCGCTCGACCTGCTCGAGGGACACCCCCGACCGCGTCGCCGCGACCAGTGCAAAGTACATGACATCCGCCGTCTCCCAGGCGACCTCGGAGCTGCCCTCGGCCACTGCAAGCTCGCCCGCCTCTTCGAGCAGCTTGGCCTGCAGCAGGGCCGGGTCATCCAACAGCCGGCGCGTGTACGAGCCGTCCGGCGCCTCCTGAGCGCGGGCGAACAGGGTGCGCTGCAGTCCTGCCAAGCCACCATCGGTGCCAAAACAGGACCGACTGCCTGTGTGGCAGAAGCCCCCTGTCTGGCGAACCGTAAAGCGCAGTGTGTCCCGGTCGCAGTCCGCCGCGACCGCCACCAGTTCTTGGACCGCTCCGCTGGTCTCGCCCTTCTTCCACAGCCCTCGCTTGCGGGACCAATAGGTGCCACGTCCGGTCTCAAGGGCGGTGCGCAGGCTCTCTGCGTTTGAGTAGCACAGGCCCAAGGCCATTCCGCGCTCGTCGGTGACCACCGTGGGCCACAGTCCGTCGGCTCGGTCGCTCACCAACGGGGCCGCGAACGCGTCGGCCAGGCCAAGTCTGCCGGTGTACAGCGACATGCCGACCTGTGCGTCCGCGCCCAGCTGGTCCAGCTGGGCCACTTCCTCTGCAGTCGTGATGCCCCCGGCAATCGTGAGCCGCGCGCTGCCTGCGGCCTCGACCAGCTCGGCCACCCTCTCCATGGCCGTGCCGCCCAGGCGCCCCTCGCGCTCGACAAAGGTCACCAGAAAGCCGCCCACATAGGGCTCGAGCTCGCGCATGCGCTCGGCAATTCCCCGCCCCGTTCGCGTGCGCCAGCCATCCACCACGACCTCGCCATCGACCGCATCGAGTGCGGCGATGACTCGGTCTCGTGGAAGTTGGGACAGGACCTCGGCGGTCGCCGCCGTGCCGATCACAACCTTGGCTGCCCCCGCATTCAGCCAGAAGCGAGCGGACTCGACGGACCGAATGCCCCCGCCCACACGGCATGGCGCCAGCTTCAGCAAGTCCAGAATCGTCTGGCGGTTGTCCCCCCTGCCCAGTGCGGCGTCGAGGTCGACCACGGCGACTTCACCCACACGACCAAACTGTTTGGCCAGCGGACGCGGGTCTCCGGCGGACAGAGCGCGCTCACGCCCCCCCACCAGCTGCACGGCCGCGCCACTCTCGAGATCAATTGATGGAACGATCACAGCCGCACCTCCACGCCCCGCATGCGGAGCTCCTGTTTGACTGCGGCCACTGTGAAGTCGCCGTCGTGAAAGATCGAGGCGGCGAGCACAGCGCTCGCCCCCGCGTTGAGTGCCTGGGCGAGGTGCTCCGGAGTGGCCGCCCCCCCAGACGCGACGATCGGGATGCGAACCCGCTGCGAGACCGCCGTCAGCAGGTCGCAGTCGTAGCCGCTGCGGGTGCCATCGCGGTCCCAGCTGGTCAGCAGAATCTCCCCTGCTCCCAGCTCGGCTCCCCTCACCGCCCAGTCCACCGCATCAAGCCCGGTCTGGTTGCGCCCGGACAGGGTCACCACCTCCCAAGACGAACCGGAGCGTCTGGCATCGATGGCCAGCACCACACACTGCCGGCCAAAGCGCAGCGACAGCTCCGAGAGCAGCTCGGGACGCCGCACTGCAGCGGTGTTCACCGCCACCTTGTCGGCGCCGGCATCGAGCAACGCCAGGGCATCGTCGAGGCTGCGAACCCCGCCGCCCACAGTCAGGGGAATGCCGATGGCCGCTCGGACCGCCCGCACGGTCTCGAGCTGGTTGCCGCGCCCTTCGGGGGTCGCACTCACATCGAGCACAACCAGTTCATCAGCGCCCGCAGACGCGTACTCGGCGGCTCGCTGCGCTGGGTCTCCAGAATCGCGAAGATCTGAAAACTGCACGCCCTTCACCACCCGCCCATTTCGCACATCGAGACAGGGAATCAATCGGGATGTCAGCACAACCACCTCCGCATCAGAGCCAGGCCCCACTCACCGGAGAGCTCGGGGTGAAACTGTGTTGCGAGCACGTCGCCGCGCTCAAGAGCCGCCACAAAGCGGCCGCCATAGTCGGACGTCGCCACCGTCCATCCATCGGGCGCCGATGACACACGGTACGAGTTGGCGAAGTAGGCGTAGCCCGGGTCTAGCAGCCGGCATCCAGGCTCGGG
>CAYYHT010000881.1:0-3043 GCA_964471355.1 uncultured Enterobacteriaceae bacterium | reverse complement strand
CGGCCTGTTCAAGTTTCTGGGCAGCGGACACTTCCATGGCGACGACAGGCACAGGCACTCCGAATACGAAAGTCCTGCTAACCCGGCCCTACCAAGCCGAACAAGCCTTCAGATCCTTGCCCGTCAGCTTGATGCTCACGGGCTCGGCCCCGGCCCCAACTTCAAAAGCCTGTGTTCCCACGCAGTACTGGCCCACAGGCAGCATGCCCGAGAAGCTGCCCGCTCCCTTGAGGCGCCGAGCCGCGTAGTCAAATGCCGCCGCCTTGTCGGTCGCAAAGGGCCGGGTCTGGATGTTCAGGGTCGAATGCCAAGCCGGCTTTCCCTTGATCGTCACCGACCCGTAGTCGCTGGCCATGGCGTCCACCTCTGGCTGCGCCACAGCTCCATCTTCGGCGCCGATGGCTAGCTGCAGTCTTTCCCACCGTTGCTGGGCGTGTCCCTGCGCTGCCGCGGCCCGTGCACCGAGCAGATGCGCATTGGCAGGCAAGGCCTCGTCGAGCTCAGCGAGGCGGTCATACTGTCCCTCGACGCCCTCCCAGGCGTTGCTCTCGGCCTGCTTTTCCATGGCTTGAATGATCTGGCGTGCGCGCGAGCTGGTCGCGTCCGCGTCGGGTGTGAGCGCCAGCAGCAGCAAGCTGCCGGCAACAAGGCGATGCATTGTTCTCTCCGGGGTGTTGTTGCGGGGACACACCTACAACTGGAGATCACGTCGAAGCGTTTAGCCTCGGGACACAGAAGCCAGCAGTCCGCAGGCCGCCGACACAAACACCACCACCGATAGACAGGCGAAAGCGACGGCGATCATCCAGCGACGGCGCTCGGCCTCGGCCTGCTCGGGAGGCACATCGAGCCCCACAATTCCACCGGACGCGATGCGTTCGCGTGGCCGCGCGGGCGTGGCCCAGAGTGTGCTGTCCTCGGTTGCCGGACCAATCTCGACCACCCGCACCACCAATCCGACCAGCATGTGGTCGCGCCGCTTGCCAACGGCCTTGATGGCAACCGAAGCGCTGGACACCGCGCCCTCAGCGAACTCGGCCAGTTCCGCATCGACAAATGAGGCCTTGAGCTCCCGTGCACGACTGGCCACGTCGAACCTCTGCGGCCGGGCCATGGGATCGTGGGAGAGCATCTCGCGGATGAGCTGAGCGACACCCCCGCCATCACTGCGAAGTGCCACCTGAGCGGCAGCCACAAATCCATCGACGCGCTTGTTGTGCTCGTCGCGGTCGATCGCTGATGTCGCCGCGGCGAGGCGAGCACCCGTCACCAACTCATACAAAATGATGCCCAATGAGTACAGGTCGACTCGCTGGCTGAAGCCGCCCTGAAGTCGCTCTGGCGCCATATAGGCAAGGGAGGCGAACACCGCGGTCGAGTCCAGGTCCGGCTGTTCATCGTCTGGACGCAGCGCCGTGTCGTAGCCAAAGCCCGTCACCATCAACGCGCCGCTGGCTTGCAGGCGGATGTGATTGGGATTCATGTCGCCGTGTGCCCAACGAAGCGGTCCCGCGCCCAGACGAGCGCAGTCCCAGGTGTGATCCAACACGTCGGCGACGCTTGCCACGAGCTCGAGCGCCGCCCGCGCTGGCCATGGCTTGCCGACCATCAGCGAGCCAAGCGCAATGCCCTCGATGGGCCGCGTGACAATGCCTGCGCGACCCTGCACGGACGTCAGCCCGACTGGAACCACGACACCGGGATGGTCGCTGGCCGCGTTGGTTCGCGCGACCGCCTCGCGCAGCGCCTCGAGATCAATCGTGCGAGCGTATTGGCGATGAACAAGCTCGACATGGACCACGTCGTCCGGATCGATCTCCGTCGTGCCCAGAAACACGTCGCCGAAGCCCGTGTTTCCAATGCGCTTTGCAATGTCATAGCGGCGACCCAAGCGTCTATCCGGTCAGACGCTTACGCTTGCGCCGACCGCCGCCGAACATGCTGCGCCTCATCAGCCCCCGAATGGCATCGACATTCTGAGGACGCTCGTCGGGTGCAGTCGCCAAGCACATCTTGATGACCCGCGCGAGGCGAGTGGGCAGGTCAGAGCGCACCGAGCGCGGATCGAGGTATTCGCCGGCTGCCACGGCTTCGAAGCTGGACAAGTCCGTGGGTGCATCGAAGGGCCCGCGACCGCAGGACATGCGGTACAGCAGGCAGCCAAGCCCAAACACGTCGGTCCGGGCATCGACTTCGGCGCCTTGGATCTGTTCGGGAGCCATGTAGCCACGAGTGCCGATCATCGTTCCAGGTCGTGTCATGGCCAATGTGCGCTTCTTGATGCTGCCCAGATCGACGATTCGAGCGACCTCGGCCTTGCCGCTGCCGACGATGATGACGTTCGTTGGGTTCAGGTCGCGGTGCACCAAGTTGGCTTTGTGCAGCCGCTCGACGCCATCCATCAGACCCCGCAGAACCCTTTCGACTCGGTCAAAGTCCGGCTTGGCGTCGGCCCAAACGTCCAGCGTTGGCCCAGACAGCCAGTCCATCACGATGCCAGCACGGTTGCCGGTGAACACCAGATCGGTGACGGGCACCAGATTCGGGTGACGCAGCATGGTCAGCGTGCGGCCCTCGAGCATCAGGCGCTCGCGCTGTTCGTCACTCCGAGCCGTCAGGATCTTGATCGCGTGAGTGCGGCCATCCTTTTCGGCTCGGAAAACCTCGGAAATGGCTCCCTCGTGGACGCGCTCTACCAATGCGTAGTCGCCAATCGACGTTCCCGGCTCCACAGACACCCCCTGCCCGACGTGAGTTTGCCAGCCTTGCCGGCCGGTGTGAAGCGGGTAGATCAGCGCTGGTAGGCGATGTGCTCTCGGCGGCGATCACTGGTCCGTTCTTCTGCCGTATCGGCGACAACGAGCTCGTACAGGATGGCGCGCTTGCCTTTTTGCGGCCTCAGAATGCGACCCAAGCGTTGCACGTGCTCTCGCACCGTTCCGGTACCCGAGAGCACCACCGCAACATCGGCCGCAGGAATGTCGACGCCTTCATTGAGTACGCGGCTGGTCACCAGTACCGGAAGCGTTCCGTCCCCGAATGC
>CAYYHT010000880.1:0-3047 GCA_964471355.1 uncultured Enterobacteriaceae bacterium | reverse complement strand
GCCGAGCTCTGCGACTTTCTGGACAACAACTGCGACAACGCCATCGACGACGGCTTTGACACCGACAGCGACGGCTTCACCACCTGCGGCGGGGACTGCGACGACGCCAGCGCAGGCGTCAACCCGGCTGGGAACGAGATCTGCGACAGCGTCGACAACGACTGCGACGGTGCCGTCGACGAAGAGGGGGCGACATCTGCCGACGTCTGGTACCTCGACTACGACGGCGACGGCTACGGCGATGACAGCCGCACCGAGACCGCATGCGCGGCACCCAGCGGCTTGTACGTCGCAGCGGGTGGCGACTGCGATGACACGGACACCGGCTACGCTCCGGACGCGCCGCTGGGCTGCAATGGCTTGGACTACGACTGCGATGGCGATGTCGACAACGACGCAGATGGAGACGGCTACGCCGATGCGAGCTGTGGCGGCACCGACTGCGACGACACCGATGCCAGCACCTTCCCAGACATCGGCGGCAGCTGCCCCCTGGGCACGAGCTGCCTCGACATCTTGACCCGTGGCGTTGCGACCTCGACCGGCATCTACAACATCGATCCCGACGGCCTGGGCACAGGCGAGCCGGCGTTTGACGCCTATTGCGACATGGACACCGATAGCGGCGGCTGGACCCTGGTGCTGCGTGTGTCGACCTTCGACTCGGGCATCAACTGGAACACCGATGCGAGTGGCTGGCAGGCGCTGTCCTACAACACCATCGCCGACATCAGTCTGAGCGACCCCACGGACACGGCCGACCACGCGTCTCCCGCCTACAACACCCTCGGCGGCGACGACATGATGTTCCGCTACTCGCTGGGCACCGACTACCTGTACTCGGTGCGCTCGGACGATGGGTTCATGGCCGGCTCATCGCTGCGCAGTATTCTGTCGCAGCCGTGGGTCGACGGTGGCCGCGCATGCAGCTCGAGCATCGTCTACATGGGGGCCACTGGAAACCCCTACGGCTACAACTATTTGGTGCTGGCCGGCGACGAGTCCGGCGACACCGAGCCCACCCGCATTGGCACCCGCAGCGCCTGCGCCGGAGACAATGAGTACCTCGCCATCGGCGGCTTTGGCAGTGGTCATGGCACCGTCGAGATCGGCTCCCAAGGCAATGTCTGGGGCACCCTGCGCAGCGGCTACGTCTTCGTGAGGTAGTCCGGGGCCGAGCTACGCCGCTCTGGGCAAACGGACGGCGACCACCGTGCCGCCGTTCTCGCCGTTGCTGAGGGTCAGCATGCCGTGGCCCTCCTCGACAATCTTGCGCGCGATGTACAAGCCCAGGCCGGTTCCCCTGCCCGCAGGCTTGGTCGTCACGAAGGGCTCAAATACCTGGTCGAGCAGCTCGGCCGGCACGCCGGTGCCTGCGTCTCGCACAATCAAGACGATGGAGTTGTCGTCGGCGCGGGTCTCGACCACAACTTGGCCCCCTCCTGCCGCTTCCACCGCATCGTAGGCGTTGGCCAGCAAGTTGACGACGACCTGCTGTGTCGCACTCGGGCGACCGCGCACAGGCAAGAAACCCGTCGCGAGGTCGGTCTGCAGGGAAGCTCCCTGGGCCTTTCCGCGGTGGGCCAACATCTGGACTGCGTTTCGCACGGGGTCGTTGAGGTCGAACAGCACCGGCGACTCGCCTGGGTTGCTGAAGCCGCTGTAGGCATCGACCAGTTCCTGCATGTGGTCGATCTGCTGGGCCAGCTGCAGCAAGCGCTCGGGAGGCATCTGCCCGCCCGACGCCAAAGACAACTGGGCCATCGCCTTGAGCGCGAACAGAGGCTGACGGAGCTCGTGCAGCAACGACGCGGACAGCACACCCAGCTCGGCCATGCGCGCGGCATGCATCCAGGCTGGGCTGTCCTTGTCGTCCCACGGTCCGCTCATTGAGCCCCCTCTCGGTTGTCCACGGTCACCGTCACCGTACACGCACCACCGCGGTTGCCGAAACCATCATCTGTGAGCACCTCGATGGTGTACTCGCCATTGTCGACGATCTGTTCAGAGACATCACGGCCGTCCCAGACCCAGGCGTCAAACGCGTCGAGCGCCGGCACCATGGCCCTCTGAAGCAGCTGGTCGTCAGAGTCGGTGACCGAGATGACCCAGAACGAAGGGGTCAGCGGGCTCTCGAGGTGCACCGTCAGATGGTCGGTCTCTTCGCCGGGGCCATCGTCGCCATCGGGCCGGAAGACAGCCACCTCTGGCGTGCAGCCCGTGGCATCTTCGACAAGGGTGGGAAGGGAGCCAAAGGTGCCGACATAGTCGCTTGGCGCACCCACCTGTTCTCCGTCCAAGCGATTGCCAGCCGCATCGCGTACATCGGGCAAGGCACGCACCGTCCAAATGCCCGCCGATGAGGTCACCGGGGCGTTCAGCGTCAGGGTCACAGAGTCCCCGAACACGCCCAGCTGGGCGTCGGTGACCGTCGCCGTCGAAGGTCCCGTCACCTCGAAGTTGGCCGGGTCCACGCTGGTGGGCAGCAGGGCCTCTGAGAACAGCAGGTCGATGGTGCCGATGCTGCCGGTGGTCTGACCGACAGGGGTCTGATCCCACACGACCGGATTGAGGTTGTCCTGCTCGATCAGCACGGTGGCGACGCCCCCAGCGGCGCCCGAATCGACCCAAGCATGAATGGTGGCGAGTCCACCGGTGCTCGCGACGGTCGCATCGAGCACAATCGTGCCGTCTCCGGCGCTGTCCAACACCACAGACAGTCCCTGGGCGGTCGCGGTGCCCCCGACCAAGCTGGCCCGATCACTGCGCAGGTACACCACGCCACCGTCTGCAGGATCTCGCGTGCAGTCCACAGCGCCGACGATGTTGATTCCGCTGCTGTCGACACCCGCGTCGATGGGGTCGGCACTGGGCAGCAGGGACATGCGTCCCACAGGCGACCCATCATCAGGACCCACCCAGCCGTCGGTCCACACTTCCTGAGCGCACAGGTCGTCTTGCACGACCAGACCGCCGACGTCGTAGTGACCGATGTTGTCGATGGTGACCAGCAAGCTTGTGGTGCCCAGCGGCTCGCGGTCGTCATT
>CAYYHT010000879.1:0-3048 GCA_964471355.1 uncultured Enterobacteriaceae bacterium | reverse complement strand
TGATGGGTTGGCCAAATGCTTTTCGCTGCTGGCCGTACTCGATCATGATGTCGACGCAGCGCTCGGCGATGCCCACGCTCATGGCGGCCAGTGTCAGCCGCTCAAGCTCGAGGTTGCGCATCATGTGGGTGACGCCACCGCCTTCCTCTCCCAACAGATTCGCGACGGGGACGCGGCAGTCTTCGAAGACCAGCTCGGTCATCGTCGAGGCGCGCATGCCTAGCTTGTCGATGTGGTTGCTTGTCGAGAATCCGGGGCAGTCCCGGTCGATGGCGAAGCTGGTCAAGCGTCCGTCGACCTTGGCGTACACCAAGAAGACAAAGCCCTCTTCACCGTTTGTGATGTAGGTCTTGGTGCCGTTGACGATGTAGTGGCCACCGTCTTTGACGGCGGTAGTGCCCATGCCCAGCACGTCGGTGCCCGCGCCAGGCTCGGTCATGCCCATGCCCGCGACCCACTCGCCGCTAAGGACCTTGGGCAAGTAGCGGGCTCGCTGCTCGTCATTGCTGCAGTGATAGAAGTTGTTCACAAACAGCATGGAGTGCGCCAAATAGGCCAGGCAGAAGCCCGGGTCCGACTTGGACAGCTCGTGGTTCACGATCACGGCGGCGACCGCATCGAGCCCGGCTCCTCCATGTTCCTCGGGCACGGTCACGCCCAGCAGACCAAGCTCGCCCAGCTGCTTGAACAGCTCGACATTCATGGTGCCAAGCTGATCGTGCTTGGCGGCCTGAGGTTCAACTTCGTTCTTGGTGAACTCGGCCACCATCTCCCGAAGCATGGCGTGCTCTTCGGTGGGGGCGAACAGGGTGTTCGACATCGTCAATCTCCACGAGGGCGGTGGCAATAATCGATGTGGTTCAGCCGAGCCGTGTTTGCAGCTCTTGCAGCGCCCCGAGCCATTCCCCGTACTCATCGCCGCTGGACCACAGGGTCTTGGCTTCGGAGTCCTGCCCGACCATGGCCACGGCCTTTTTAGCCAGCGTGGTCAGCGTCTGACTGGGCCTACTGCGTCCCTCAACATGGTGGGGATTGTCTGAAAAGAACACCCCGGCCTTGCCTCGGCACGCCGCCACTACTTCGGCCGCCGCGATCGCCTCTTGGCAGAAATCAATGTCGCGAAAATCGGCATCGAGCAGCGAATGCAGAGTCCTCTCGACGAGCGTCCAGCCGCGATCGCCTTCGAGATCCCACAGCCAATCCTGGGACGCGTCGTTTTCGAAGCTGCCGTGTCCGCTCGTTCCCATGAAGCTCGCCGCCCTTTGTGGTGCCGCAGGTTACCTCCGAGAGTCTCTCCCGAGGTGCCGCCTTGCCCAAGAAGATGTTCCTCATCGATGGCTCCAACCACGCGTTCCGCGTGCAGTACGCCCTGCCTCCGATGAATGCCTCGGACGGCTTCCCAACCCGCGCCTTGTACGGCTTCACCAACTTGTTCGCCAAGATTCTGCGCGAGCACAAGCCTGACTACGTCGTCGTCAGCTTCGACAAGGGCAAGACCTTTCGCCACGAGATGTACCCCGACTACAAGGGTCATCGCCCAGACATGCCCGAGGACCTGCGTCAGCAATGGCCCCACTTCCCCGAGCTCGTGGTCGGATTCGGCTACAACTGCGTGATTCAGCCCGGGTTTGAGGCCGATGACGTCATGGGCACCCTCGCTCGGCAGTTCGCCAGTCCCGACATCCATGTCTACTTGCTGACCGGTGACAAAGACCTGTGGCAGCTGATCAACGACAACGTCACCGTGCTCGACATCCAAAAGAACAAGTTCATCGAGCGCGAACAGGTGGTTGAGCAGTTCGGTGTGGGCCCCGAAGGCGTCATCGACATCAAAGGGCTGGCCGGCGATAGCTCGGACAACATTCCGGGTATTCCAGGCATTGGCCCCAAGAAAGCCAGCCAATACCTAAAGAAGTTTGGCACCCTTGAGGGCGTGCTGGCCAACCACGAGGCCATCGGCGGCAAGACCGGCCAAAAGGTGCTTGAGTTCGCCGAGGACGCCCGCATCAGCAAGCGCTTGGCGACGATCGATACTGAAGTTGAGCTGGGCCTCGAGCTGGCCGACCTCGAGCCTCGAGGCCTGCAGGAAGATGACCTGCGCGAGCTGTTTGACAAGTGGGACTTCGGCCAAGTGGCCAGGCGCTTGTTGCCGGACCGACCCGTGCTCGATCCAACGACTTGGTCTGCGATTGGGACGACCGACGCGCTGTCGGAGTTCCTCGCCACGGCAAAGGCTGCGGGCACGGTGGCCTACGACCTCGAGACCAGCAGCAGCGACTCTGCGACCGCCACGTTGATGGGCTTGTCGATCTGTACGGGCGCACACACTGCCTACATCCCCTTGCAAGGCCGCTTCGAAATCGACGACTCGGCGCTCGCTCTGCAGATGATCGGCGCCTTCTTTGCCGACGCTGAGGTCTCCAAGCTTGGTCACGGGGTCAAGGCCAATGTGCATCTGCTGCGGCGCCTGGGCATCGATCTGCAGGGCATTGCCGGCGACGTGTTGATTGCCGACTACGTGCTGGTCAGCCACGAAAAGCACACCCTCGACGCGATGAGCACCCGCTACCTGGGGCACACCTTGTCGGCGGTCGACGTGGTGGCGGACCTGTTCGCCGGCATGATGAGCTTGGACGAAACCGTGGCCGCACAGGCCGAGCGCGCCAACCTCGTCTGGATCTTGCACGACAAGCTGCTCCGTCGCATGGCCAAGGGAGCACGCCACGTCTACGAAGAAATCGAAGTGCCCCTGCTGCCGATCTTGGCGCAGATGGAGGCCACTGGTATTGCGCTAGACAAATCGGTCTTCGTCGAGATTGAAGCCGATCTTGGCGGTCGATTGAAGTTGGCCGAAAAGGCGTGCCACGACGCCCTGGGGCGCAGCTTCAATGTCGGCTCGCGCGTCGAGTTGCAGGCCATCCTGTTCGACGAGCTTGGCTTGCCTCCCTCCAAGAAGGTCAAGGGCGGGTACAGCACCGATGCGAGCGTGCTCGAACAGCTCCTCGATCAGCACGCACTTCCGGGGCTGATCTTGGACTACCGCAAGCT
>CAYYHT010000878.1:0-3052 GCA_964471355.1 uncultured Enterobacteriaceae bacterium | reverse complement strand
AACAGGCCGACAGCCTGTTCTTGTACACCTTCAGCAGTCCAGGTCAGGGCGAGCTGCACATCGTGGCAAACAGTACGAACGTGTACCAAGTCGGCGATGTCGCAGGTGTGGCGCTTGTCGGAACTCGACTGCCAGGTCTGCAGATCAAGCCGCGCAAGGTGTTCGGAATCGACAGCACGGGCATGGCCTGTGGACCCGTCGACGCGCCACTCGACACCGACGTCAGTGCCCAGTTCGACGCCGACGCACCCGAACGCCGCTGGACCGTGACCATCGAGGTCGAGGTCGACGCTTCGTACGCCGAGGGCGCCGGAAAGACCGCCATGAAAAAGGCCCGCAGTGAGGGTCGCATTACGAGCACTGTGCCGCAGTGAAGACTCCAGAAGCGCTTCAGCCGCTCATCGATCAGGGCATCCTGCAGCAGGTGCTTCGGCCCCTGATGGCGGGCAAGGAGGCGCAGGTCTTTCTGGTCATGTCGCAAGGCGAAAAGCGCATCGCAAAGGTCTACAAAGAGGCCGATCACCGCAGCTTCAAGCACCGCGCCGACTACACCGAGGGCCGCCGCGTGCGCAACAGTCGGCAGGCACGTGCCATGGCCAAGCGCAGCAAGTTCGGCCGTGCGCAAGTCGAAGACGCCTGGCGAACCGCCGAGGTCGATGCCATATACAAGCTGGCTGCGGCAGGGGTTCGTGTGCCGCATCCGTACGACTTCGTCGACGGCGTGCTGGTCATGGAGCTGATCTCCGGACCCGATGGTGAGCCCGCGCCTCGCTTGGTCGATCAGGCCTACGAGCCCGAAGAGGGCAAGGCGCTGTTCTATCAGCTGCTGCACGAGACCCAGAAGATGCTCTGCGCCGGGGTGGTGCACGGCGACCTGTCGGACTTCAACGTGCTGATTAGCGCCGATGGACCTGTCATTATCGACTTCCCGCAGTGGGTTGATCCAGGCAACAACCGCAACGCTCGAAAGCTCTTGATCCGCGATGTCGACAACCTCGCCCAGTTCTTGGGCCGACACGCTGGCAGCCTGCGCAACAAGCGGTTCGGCCAAGAGATGTGGGACCTGTTCGAGCGCGGCGAGCTGACGCCCGAGACGCGACTGACGGGCAAGGTCCGCAAGAAGAAGAAGGCCGACGTCGGCAGCCTTCTCGAAGAGTTCGAGGCACTTGAGCGCGAGAGCCTGGCTCGTCGAGAGGCGCTGGGCCTTGGTCCGCCGCGGCGAGCGCGCGCTCCCATCGTCTATGAAGAGGTCCAGGCTCGAGGCCCGAAGCCCGCGCCAGATGACCGAGCAGACCGCTCCGGCAAGCAGAAGCGAAAGCGGAAGCGGAAGCGGAAGCGTGGGCCGAAGCCCGCCCCCGAGCAAGCCGCCAAGAGCGACTTTGACGACCTAGACGCGCTGCTGTCGATGGACGACTAGATGCGCATTTCTTTGTTGATCACTGCGTGATCTATGCGGCACCGCCTGTGCAGGCAGCTGCGAGGCGCTTCCCGCAGGCGAGTTCCTGCGGGCTCACGGGAGGCTTCTACTGAACCTATGACCGCGACCCCTGCCGACAGGACTCGGACTGCCCGTCGACGTCGAATCCCGAGCTCTGCCTGCCTCTATCGACGGGTGGTACCGCCTGCGTCGAGCAGTTCCCGATGCCCTAGGTTGCTGGCAGGACCGAACGCGGTCCCCAGTACCAGGCGGCCTGTCCGACAGCGCGCATGACCATCAGCACGACGGTGCACAGCCAGATGCCGGTCAGGCTCGGGCTGGTCGTCCACATGACCGCCAAGCAGGCCATGGTGACTCCGGTGGCGACCAACATCTGCCACGCCAGCGTGCCGAACGCGCGGGCTCCCATGAACACGCCATCCCACACGAAGACCAGGCCGTTGAGCGGCTGCATCAGGGCCACGATCGGCAGCACCGCGGCCAGCTCGGCAGCAACGTCGGGCTCGAGGTCAAAGAGCCTGGGCCACAGCGGCCATCCGGCCCCGACCGCAATCGCCAGCAGCACGCCGACGCGGCCTCCCCAGACCAGCAGGCGGTCTCCGATCTCTCGGGCCACCTTGGGCCGCCCCGCACCTAGGTGCTCGGCGATTAGAGCCTGACCCGCCAGGGCGAACGCGTCGATCAACAGGGCGAACAGCAGCCACAGCTGACTCGCGACCTGATGCGCGGCAATGCTTCGCTCTCCCAGTCGGGTGGCGAGTGAGGTGGTCAGGGTCAGGGTGAAGACCAGCGCAAAGGTGCGCACAGACAGAATCGAGCCGACCCCCAACAGCGAGCCAATGTCCGATGCGCGGGGGGCGCTCAATCGAACCCGCGGGTCCCGGGCCAGCAACACCACGAATGCCAGAGCGCCCACCCACTGGGCGGCCACCGTGGCCCAGGCGGCTCCGGCGATGCCCCATCCCAGTCCGAAGATCAGAACCGGGTCCAGCACCAGGTTGACGGCATTCAGGCCCAGCACCACCCACAGGGGTGTCACGGTGTCGCCGTAGCCACGGAAGGCCCCGTTGGCAGCGGTCACGATCAACACCGCAGGGGCGGCCCAGGCACGAGCGCGCAGGTAGGCGAGCGTTGGCTCCCACAATGAGTCCGAGGTCCCCATGGCCGCAGCGATGGGCTCGGCAAAGGTCAGCAGGCCGCCGATGGCCACCGATCCCAGTGCCACAGCAATGCACAGGCCGGCACTGACCAAGCGACCGGCGTCGTCGTGCCGATCCTCGCCGACAGCGTTCGCGACCAAGGGCGTGGTGCCGTAGGCCAGAAAGTTGAAGACCAGGAATGCCAGGCTGAAGATGCCGGCATTGACTCCGAGTGCGCCGAGCGATTCCGTGCTGATTCGGCCGACAAATGCGGTGTCGACCAGCGATACGAGCGGGTCGGCTGCCAGCGTGCCCAGAGCCGGCAATGCAAAGGCCGCGATGGCGGGGTCGTGCTTCTGCGACACTCGGTCTATTTGCCCTTCTTCTTGGAACGGCGCGAAGCCCGGTTGTTCGTCTGCTGTTCTTCTTGTCGGCGCAGCACACGGTGGGCGCGCTTGAGGCCCTTTGAGACGAT
>CAYYHT010000877.1:0-3057 GCA_964471355.1 uncultured Enterobacteriaceae bacterium | reverse complement strand
TGCGACAACATCACGCCCTTGGGCGGTCCGGTGGTGCCCGAGGTGTAGATGAACGTCGCGAGGTCGTCCTCTTTCAGACCGTCCAGGCGGGCGTCGAGGGCATCGTCGGTGATGTCCTCGGCTTTGGCGATGAAGTCATCCCATGAGATGACCATGTCGTGCTTGACCGTGGCACCGCGCATCATGACGACGTGCTTGAGCTTGGGCAGGTTGGCGAGCTCGGCTTCGACCTTGGCCCACTGTCCCTCGTCCTCGAGCAGCGCGATGGTGCTCTCGGAGTGGTTGATGATGTGCGCGACCTCTTCGGGAGAACAGGTCGTGTAGATGCCCGCGGGTGCACCGCCGGCAGCCATGCAGCCGAGATCGAAGAGCGCCCACTCACTGCGGTTGAAGCCCAGAATTGAGACGGTGCCACCGGGCTCGAGCCCCAGCGCCATCAGGGCCTTGCCAGCCTGGCGCATCTGGCGTGCGTAGTTGCGAAACGATGTGGCTGTGTAGCTGCCGTTCTTCTTTTCGTAGTAGGCGGGTGCATCGCCACGGGTGGTGGCTTGCTGCAGCAGACGGTGGGGAATGGAGTCGATGGCCACGGGCTTGTCCTGGGTCGAAGTGGGACGTCCCCATAGCCAGGGGGTTAGCAGCGGGCCATGTCACGCACTTCTCCCGTTCCTCCTGGATTTCGCCCGGTTCCGCGCACCGGCGTCATCTACGTCATGACCGAAGCGGCAAAAGCCGGCTACACACCCAGCGATGCGGCATGGGCCAACCTGGGGCAGGGGGCTCCCGAGACCGGTGCTCTTGATGGGGCTGCCGAACGTCGGATCAGTGTTTCCTTGGAAGGAGAGCATGAATACGCTCCGGTGGCGGGTCTGCCAGAGCTTCGCTCGGCTGTCGCGTCCCTGTACAACCAGCGCTACCGCCAGGGAAAGACGAGCCAGTACACCGCGGACAACGTGGCCATCTGCGCCGGTGGCCGCCTAGGCCTGACTCGCTTGGTCTCGACCTTGGGCCGCACCAACCTGGGCCACTTCCTGCCCGACTACACAGCCTACGAAGAGCTGCTGGGCAGCTTTGGCCACTTCGTGTCGATTCCCGTGCTGCTCGATCCGGACCAACAGTACGCATACAGCCGCAATGATCTGCGGTCCGAGATCATCGGCCGAGGACTGGGGGCTCTGCTGGTCAGCAATCCCTGCAATCCGACCGGCAAGATGCTGCACGGCGAAAAGCTCGACGACTGGGTGACCGAGTGCCGCGACCAAGCGTGCACCATGATCATCGACGAGTTCTACAGCCACTATGCCTACACAGGCGGCAACCTCACCGTGTCGGCCGCCGAGTTCGTTGACGACGTCGACAGTGACCCGATTGTCATCCTCGACGGGCTGACCAAGAACTGGCGCTACCCCGGCTGGCGTGTGTGCTGGACAGTGGGCCCCAAGCCGATCATCGAGGCCGTCAGCAGTGCCGGCAGCTTCATCGATGGCGGCTGCGCCCGACCCATGCAGATGGCCGCGCTGCCCCTGCTGGACCGCGACCTCGCCGACCGCGAGGCCACGGCCATCCAGAAGACCTTCCGCGCCAAGCGCACGGCCATGATCGAGGGGCTGGAGTCCATGGGCATTCGCGTGAACCTGCCCCCACAGGGTGGTTTTTACTGCTGGGGTGACCTGTCCCGGCTGCCCGACGGGCTCAACAGCGGCATGGAATTCTTCCGGGCGGCGCTACAACGCGGCGTCATCTGCGTGCCGGGCGAGTTCTTCGACATCAATCCGGGCCGGCGTCGGTTTGGGCGGACCAGTCGCTTCAAGAACTACGTGCGCTTCAGCTTTGGTCCCGAGATGGACACCATCGTGCGTGGCATCGCAGGCCTGCGCAAGACCGTGGGATAGGTCGAAGGTCAGTGCGGTTTCGACGCAAGCACACTCAGCAGCAGGCTGCTGAGTGATGTTGCTTCAGGGCTAGCGCATGGTCTCGGGGAAGCTGGGCAGCCCTGGAATGTTGTCGGGCTCGTGCCCGCTGATGATCTTGAGCTCGGGGTAGCGCTGGTCCCAGTCGCGGATTCGGTACGCGTTCTCGACCGTCTTCTTCCAGTCGTCTTCCAAGATGGTGCGTGCCAGCCAGCCTTTTGGCGTTGGGCCCTTCCAGTTCTCGTCGACCCAGGCGGTGTCCCCGGTGATCAGGTACGAATCGCCGAACAGGTTCACGAGCACCGAGATGTGGCCCGGGGTGTGTCCTGGGGTCGGCAGCAAGATCAGCCCACCGTCACCAAACAGGTCGATGTGGTCATCGAAGGCGCCATAGGGCTGCAGGTTTTCGGTGGCGCTGAACTTGAGCTTCTCGACGTCTTCGTGCGCGATGTAGGCGATGGGGTGGTAGTTCTTGACCAGCTTCTTCTTTTGAGCCGCGTCCCACTCGCGCTCGTTGACCCACAGCGTGGCGTTGGGGAAGTCCTCGATGCCGCCCGCGTGATCGGCATGCATATGCGTCATCACAATGTGGCGGACTTCGGCGGGGTCGAAGCCAGCTTCCTGCAGCTGCACCACCGCTGGCGCGCCCATCTGCAGGCCAATTTGGTTTGAAGTGAACTTGCCCGGGTAGTCCTCGCTCGACGCGGCAGTCCGGGTGCCGAAGCCCGCATCGATCAGCACCAAACCGTGGGTGTGGTGCTGGTACAGATAGACGCTGACGGGCGCGGTCAGCTCTTTCTTCTTGTCGCCACCGTGGATGGCGTCGCTCTCTTTGAACACACTGCTGGCCACGTGCATCACCCGCAGGCTGGCCTGTGGCAGCGCCATGCGGTCGATGTCCCACTCGTAGATCAGGCTTGGCGGATCGACGGACTTGGGGGCGCAGGCGACAACAGCAAGCATAGGGATGAGGAGCAAGGCACGCACCGCCGGAGTGTAGCGCGTCTGGCACCCATGATGAGAACCTGCCCATTGCCGGGCCGGGTTGCTGTATCGTCCGTGGCGATGGTGATCGCCCTAGCCGCACTCCTGTGTACCCACGCCGCCGATGCAGGCGGGGTCGGAGGAGACGAAGAGCCCCGCAGCAGCG
>CAYYHT010000876.1:0-3065 GCA_964471355.1 uncultured Enterobacteriaceae bacterium | reverse complement strand
TGCCCCCATCCCCATGATCACCAAGGCCCAAAAACTGTCGCTGGCCGAGAGCCAGACCACAGCGACCCATGCCCTCAACGACAAGTACGACATGCCGCCGCGTCGGGCTGACTTTCCGCCCGTCTGGTACGGCGTCGCGGGGGTCGCCGGCGGCATCGTGATCGGCCTGCTCATCGGATTCCTGCTGCTGGTCTAGCGGCGGACGGACAGATTCTGGCCAATGGTCGGGTTAGCACGAGGTGATGGGAACACATCACTCACTGACTGGTGCAATTTGGCAGCCGACCGCGGTCGATGAACACTCCCTGGCTCGGGTTCGCAGCGAATCCGACCTGTCTGACGTGGCCGCCCAATGCTTGGCAACTCGGGTCGGAGACAACCCGTGTTCGGACTGGCTCGCCCCCTCGATCGATCACCTCCATGACCCCTACGACATGATGGGCATGGAGCTCGCCGTGGTGAAACTGCGCAAGGCCATCAAAGACCGCAAGCGCATTCGAATCATCACCGACTACGACGTCGACGGCACCACGTCGTCGCTGATCCTGCAAGCCAGCCTGCGGCTCCTGGATCGCGACGTACAGCTCGACTACCACATCCCCAGTCGATTTGGGCAGGGCTACGGCTTCTCGCAGACCGCAGCCGATCAGGCGGCTGACGACGGCGTCGAGCTGATTGTCACGGCAGACATCGGCGTGCGCGACCACCTGGCGGTCGAACGTGCACGTGAGCGCGGCGTAGACGTGTTGATCTGCGACCACCACCTGCCTGACGGCGCCTCGGTCCCGGACCGAGCGACGGTGCTGTGCCCGCCTCAAGCCGGGTGCACATACCCAAACCGAGATCTCGCCGCGTGCGGAGTCAGCCTCAAGCTGGCCCAGGCACTGCTGCGTGACCACCCACGCTTCGACGACATCTTGGCCTCCATGCTCAAGCTCGCCGCCATCGGGACCGTCGTTGACCTGGTCAAGCTGCACTCTCTCGAGAACCGGGCCATCGTGGCACTCGGGCTCGCGCACCTGAACCAAGGGCCCCACCACGCGGGCTTGCAGGCCTTGTTGACCGCATGCAAGCTCGAGCTCGGCAACATCAGCGAGGGAGACCTCGGATTCCGCATCGGTCCACGCATCAATGCGGCTGGACGGGTCGCCGATGCCGAGATGGTCGTGCGCCTGCTGACCTGCCGCGACCGCGACGAAGCCTGGAAGATCGCTCAGACCCTCGAAGACCTCAATCGCCGTCGACGCGAGATTCAGAAGCGGTTGGTCGCAGAAGCCCTCGCGCAGGTCGGCGACAACCCCAGTCCGTTCATCTTGGTGTCCGGACGCGAAGACCAAGGCTGGCACCGCGGAGTGGTGGGCATCGTCGCCAGTCGCCTCAAAGACGAGTACCACCGACCGGTTGCCGTGGCCTCCATCCAGGGAGACAAGGCCGTTGGCAGCGTGCGCAGCATTCGTGGCGTGCATGCGGTCGACGCATTGAGCAGTGTCGGCGAGCTGCTGCTCAAGTTCGGCGGGCACCCGGCCGCCGCAGGCTTCACGGTGCCCACTCGCTACCTCGACGGCTTGAGCGACAGACTGTCCGAGTTCGTCAGCAGCCAGACCACCGCCGAAGACCTCGTTGCCGTGCGCCGAATCGACGCCGAGGCCCAGGCCAACTCTCTGGACAAACGACTGCACAGCGAGCTCGAGTCACTCGGCCCCTATGGCATGGGCAATCCCCGTCCCCGGCTGATGCTTCCGGGAGTCACACCGATGCGGGTCGAGCTCAAGGGCGCCGAACAGCGCATGGTCAAGCTGTTGCTCAAGGGGCCTGGCAGCCGGCCCCTCGACGCGATTTGGTGGGACCAGGCCAAGCATGCCCCGACCCTGCGCAACGGCCCCATCGATCTGCTGTGCACCCTCGAAGAGAATCGCTACCGCGGCAACAGCCGCCTGCAGCTCAGGATCGTGGACGCACGAACGACTGTCTAGCCAGCTGCTGTGGCAGGTCGGCCCAGTCCCCTTGCACCCAGAACACCCCCGCACGGTGCAAGAACTGCTCTTCGTCTGTGGGTCCCGATTCGGGCACGAATGCCTCCACCGCCACATCGGCATGCACACAGTCCAGCAGCAAATCCATCGTGCAAGCGCGCACTCCCCGCTTGCTGATGTCACGCTCGTTCTCGCTGTGCACCACGGCAAACCCAGCCGCTTGAAAGCCCGCCGCGGACAACCCATCGAACAGCGCCGCCCACACCGCAGGGTCGCGATTGGCGAACGAGAAGACCAAGTGGCCGTCGGGCTTGAGCACCCGGGCGCATTCACCCCAGACTCGAGCCAGAACCCCAGCCCAATCCGACGACGCCCCAGCGACGGCGCTTCCCGACTCGGGCTCGGGCAAACCAGCCCAAGCGCGCAGCGGAGCCGACAGCTCGGAGTACTGCACATCGTCGTGGTACGGCGGATCGGTCAGCACCAAGTCCGCGATTCCATCGTCGAGTACGAGCCGCTCCGAAGAGGCGCAGACCACCTGCGCTTGGATGGGCTGGGGGCAGCTGTACAGCCAATCTGCGGCCTTCTGCATGGACCCGATCCTGCGCCGCACCGTGCCACGCCCAAGGCTCGCCCCCCACACGTTGGGCTCCGCTGTCAGCGTCGTGAAGTTGAAGCGATGCCCGGCCATGGTCTCGACCGACTTCAGATAGAAGCGGTCCCAGCGCGAGCACATGCCTGCCATCTCGGCCGCACCCGCGACCGCCAGCCGCGCCGCATCGTTGGTGCAGGCCGATGCAAGCTCTCGCAAGCTGCGTTGCTGCTCGACCGGGTACAGCTCACCCCAGTCTGCAAATCCATGCCGCAGCAGCACCGCGGTCTCGCGACCTTCACGGATGCTCCCCAGGCTGGCGTTGTCGGCGACCGGCCGAGCCGGCGCGTCGGCGCATCGAAAGAAGCGTCCGGGCTGGTCTGGCCGGTCCTCTAGAACCGGCGCCCAGCGCAACGTGCGGTCCGACACCGATTCGACATGACCGCAGCGTCCGCACGTCGCCTTGCGCCTGGGCAAATACGAAGCGGATGGGTCCACCG
>CAYYHT010000875.1:0-3080 GCA_964471355.1 uncultured Enterobacteriaceae bacterium | reverse complement strand
CAGCACCCGAACCCTCTCGGCTGGGAGCCCGCAGAACCTCAAGCCCTCCACGAAAAGTGGGGAGTGCAGCTGACTCCTGGTCCGCCGCCCATCCGTCGTCGCCTGTCGCTGACCGGTGGAAAGCCACCCGTTCGCCGAGCGGCTCCCGACTGGACACCGATTCGGCCACGTCGCACCGTCAGCCCACGGGACATGCACAAGACGCCAGTGACCGAACAGCCAGTGGGTCTGGACTTCACGCCGCAGAGCGCCATTCCGACCGTGATCGAGACCACCTTTGAAGTCGAGATGGATGCTCCGCCTTCGTCATGGGGCGACCACGAGCAGGACTGGTTCTCGGCAGAACCCGCTCCGACCATGGACCCGGCTCCGAGTCGCCAGCGAGTCATGGCTCCAGTCGGCAACGCCGAGTACGCACTGCTTGCCGCCGTCGTCGTGACCGCCCTGACCGTGCTGACCGCCTCAGGAGCGATTGTCGCCGCGCTGCTGTAGAGATTCAGAGCGCCGCCTGAGCGTCTAGTCTAGTGGGGTGAGTCCGAAGTCCGCGAACGAATCATGACAAGGAGCGGCGAGCTTCGTCTCGCCGGTTCCCGCGGCCGAGCCGATCGAGGGCGAGCCGATCGAGGGCGAGACGAAGCTCGCCCCTCCTTGCACTCAAGCCACTAGAAGAGGAAGATCTCTTCGTCGTAGCAGACGCCCTCGTCGAGGGCATCGCAGGTGGAATCGACGATGCAGGTCTTGTGCGCGGCGTAGGCGTCTTGCTTGGCGACGTCTTCCCACGAGTCGTACAGGGTGTCCTGGCGCGCGCACTCGCGCTCACACTCGTCTTGTGCCAAGCGACTGCTGACATCGCACTCGATGACCTTCTTGCAGACCGACTCACAGGTCGGGGTGCAGGCCGCAGAGAGGGCGAGCAAGACAGCGGCGAAAGTGATTCTCATCAGTCCTTCAACACCGGTGGGCACAGCGCGCGTCACCGAAGCTAGATGGGGGCGCAGAACCCGTCGTTGAGCTGGCTGCAGTCGACGGTGTCGATGCAGTCCATCCAGGCCGCAGCCTGTTCTTCGTTGGCCAGCGTGATGGTCTCGCCAGATGTGTGGCGCTCGTTGGGATTGTAGTCACCGAGCTCGCCGGGGAAGCGGAGCGCGTAGTCGCAGTCGTCGACGCACTGGCGAATGAGTTCGGCCTTGCCGTCGGGGGAGTCGAAGCCCGCGACCGCGATGTTGCACTCGGAAGACGAGTAGATGCGCTGGCAGCTGCTTTGGCAATTGGGGCCACAGGCTGTGGTCAGCCCGAGCAGGACACCGGCACCGGTGAGCAGGGCTGGACGCAAAAATGCGGAACGCACAGTCGGGAGTTGACCCATCACGACGTCTTCTTGGTGGCGCGCCAGGCCGACGGAGACCAGCCTGTCGAGGCCTTCTTGGTCTTGTCAGCGAGTTTCGGTGCCTTGCCCAGGGGGCGTTTCTTGCCAAGCTTGATTTCGGTCATCTCGGATCCCTCAACTCTTCTGAATCAGTCCGTTCGCGACGGTGTAGCCGTGCGGAGGCCTCTGTGCCAAGGCCTCTTCATGCTCTTTCACACTCCAACGACGAGAAATGAAGATCTCGGCCCAGCGGGTCTTGACCCGATTGCTGTCCTCGTCTGTGTGCGCAAATCGCTCTAGCAGCGGCAGGCGACCCCGATCGTCCTCTTGGGCGATGATCACCTCGCCAGCGGCGTAGCGGACTCCCTCGTCGAAGTCTTCGAGGAACTTGAGTGCCTCGTCGAGCAGGCGGTCGTCTTGGTTGTCGGCCAGCCAAATCAGCATCTCGCGCTTCTTTTGGGGCTTGTTGAGATCGTCTTTGATGAACTCGACCTCGAGCACGCTCAGCGCAATGGTGATCGCCTCGGTCCGGCCGTAGAAGTCTTCGTACATGGACAGCGGACGGGCAAAGACGCGGCAGCGCTTGAGCCAGGCTTCGAGGGGCTCTTTCATGCTCGCACCGCCCACAGACAGCGCCAGGGCCTGCACGTGGTCTTTTTCCGACGCGTCCTTCATCTGATTTTCGAGCTGCACATCAAAGCGTGACAGCAGGCCCAACAGAGCCTGTGGCTCGCCGGTCGCGACGAGTGCATGGGCGCTCGCCTCGCGGTCCTCAGGCTGGGAATCGCGATCTGTCAGCGTTCGGATGTGCGTCGCGATCTTCTGTTCTGCACTGGGAAATAGCCAATCCAGCAAGCCCATGGGCGTCCTCCGGGATGCGGTTCTAACCACGGACGGCTTGCCGAACAATCGAACGAAGATTACACGCGCCACGCGCTGCGGAAGTGGCGGAATTGGTAGACGCGCAAGCCTCAGGAGCTTGTGCCCGTAAGGGTGTGGGGGTTCGAGTCCCCCCTTCCGCACCACCCAAATTGATAGCCGGCCAGGACCCTTGGTTCTGGCCGGTTTCTCGTTGTGGGGTGGAAGTGGGGTTCGGGATCCTCGCCACTGACGGAATCGCCAGCTTCCCGCTGCGCTCTGCGCGCATTCATCGTGACCGGCAGGTGTGGGGGTTCTGTGCAGGCGAACCCCCTCACCGGGTGGGGCTCCTCACTGGCTACCGCCGCTGTCCACGCCCGTTTGCCGACGTTTCTGCCGAGTTGACCCGGAAATCGGCGGGCATTGGTCAAGATCGACGGTGCCTCAGAAGTCCTTGATGACTACATCGCAATCATCAGCAGCAGCCACTTCCCACCACCGGTTACTCTCAGTTCATGCCACCCGAAGCCATCGAGATTCTCGAGCGCGCCCTCGCCCTTCCGGTCGAAGCGCGGGTCGAGATCATCACGCGCCTGCTCGAGACTCTCGAAGGCGATGATGCCGACGTCGAAGCTGCATGGAACGCAGAGATCGCTCGCCGCGTCGCCCAGCTCGATGCAGGTGAGGTGACGACCATCCCGTGGTCCGAAGCGCGCGAGCTCATCCGCGGCCGCTGACCATGCCGTACAAGATCGAACTCCATCCCGAGGCGGTGGCAGAAGCGTCGGCCGCGCGGCTCTGGTATGCCGATCGAAGCGCGGAGGTGGCCACGGCCTTCGCTGACGCCCTCGACCAC
>CAYYHT010000874.1:0-3093 GCA_964471355.1 uncultured Enterobacteriaceae bacterium | reverse complement strand
CACGCCCCCGGTCAAGAGCTACGAATCCGCGCCGGCCAGCGAGACCTTCATCGACGACTTCGACAAGACGGACGCCGCAGGCACTCCTGTGGCCCCGGCTCCCCAGGAACCGAAGCAAGAAGTCACACAGCCCAAGGCCGACATCTTCAAGCGCCGTGCTGACGTCAAAGAAGAGCCACCGGCCCCGTCTGTGGCACCGCTTGACCTCGACGACTTCACCGAAGACCTGCCTGCCGAATCCAACACCGCGATGATGCTCGCCGTCGGCGCCGGAGTGGCCGCCCTGGTCGCCGTGCTGGTCTGCGGAGGCGGAGGCGGCACCGCCATGATCGCCCTGTTCGCGAGTGGCTCAGGCTCCACCGTGGCCGCCACAGACAATGAGCAGACGCTGCCCGCGCCAGTGGCCCCAGAAGAGCCAGTGGCCGACGATGGGGTTGCCGACGCAACGCCCGAGGTCGAGCCGGACGTCGAGCCCGAGCCGCCCGCCGCTCCGGTCGAGACCAGCTCGGGCACGGCCGACGCCTACACGCCCCCTCCCCCGACGCCATCCACGCCAAAGGTGCGCGGCGCTAGTGTCTCGGGCGGCAGCAGCAGCGGCTCCAGCAGCGACTGGATGACCGGTTCGAGTTCTGGTTCGAGCTCCGGGTCCGGCTCCAGCGGAGCGGACAGCTACGAGCCCTATGTGGCCCCCGAACCACCCCCACCCGAGCCCGAACCCGTGGCCGTTGTCGACGACCTGCCAGACATCGAGCCTCCGCCGTTTGAGGGCACGGGCGAGCCCGAAGTCGACATGGGCATGGAGTACAGCGGCGACCTCAATGCGCTCGCTGGCAAGGCACAGGGCGGCAAGCTCGGGGACGCTGACAAGCAGTACCTCGAGGGCTGGGACAGCAACGACGACGACTTCACGCGCGCCTACGTCCTGCTGTACGAGAACGCCAAGGCCAAGGGCGACGACCGCAGCCGCGACCGGTACATGCGCCAACTGATGGCCGTGCCAGAGAACCGCTACAACCCGACGCTATTGGTCGAAGAAGCCGAGATTCAAATTCGGAAGCGGAACTACAACAAAGCCCTTGAAAAGGCCAATTTGGCCGAGCGCCACTGGGCTCGCTTGCCCAGTTCTCTCATCTTCAGTCGCAAGATGATGATCTACGAGATTCAAGCAAGCTCTTGGCAGGGCAAGTACTATGAGTCAGGCGGCGAGGACATGGATGCGCTCGACAAGGCAATCCGCGGCTGGGACAAGTACAAGCGGCACGTCGAAACCAAGAATCGGGCGGACCTCGCTGTGAAGGCCGATACGCAATTGACACGTCTGTACGACATGAAGAAGAGGGTCGGCGGATGAAATCCATCGCTGCACTTCTGACGTTCGCCCTGCTCCTGCCTTCGACGGCACTCGCCGGCAAGCACGCCATCACCGGTCGGGTGATCGACCGCAATGGCGAGCCTGTGGACCGGGCCATCGTGAGCCTCGACCCTGGCAATGTCGAGCTCGTGACCGACCGTGACGGCCGCTTCATCATTGACTACGTACGCGCCGGCGACGGCACGCGTCTGAAGCTCATGAAGAAGACCGACTACACCCTCGAAGTGTTCAAGCCAGGCTTCCACACGACCTCCGAGGCGTTCTACTTCAAGCGCGGAGCCCACGTGCTGCCGACCTTCACGCTGAAAGAAGAGACCCTGGCCATCCAAGATGATGACGCCGACCTCGACCCCGAGCTGTACCAGGACGCCACGCACTCCGCTGGCGCGAACTACGAAGGACAGTAGTTGAGACTGCTTGTCGCTATGACGCTGTCCAGCGCGTTGATGGGGTGTGGCTCCGCACCCGAAGCCCCCGAAACAGTGGTCGAGCCCGTGGTCGAGCTCCCGGCCGACTGGCTGTCCCAGATGGCGCTGGCTCCCGAGACCTTCGCCACCTTGACCGCCGACAACCGACGCGACGGATGGGTAGCGCTGCACGCGGGCGATCTGAACAAGGCCGCCGCGTCCTTCGACGGAGATGACCCGGTCACAAAGCGCTCCAGAGCCCGGGCCCAGCACAGCCTGGCCGTGTTCTATGACGATCTCGCGCGCATCGAACAGCGCGCGGTCGAGGACACCGCAAGCTCGTGGAAGGCGCGGGGAAAGACGGCGCCTCGCTATGCGACGCTGACGATGGCCCTGCATGCCACCTGTGGCGAAGCCGTTCCCGCCGACTCGGGCTTCGAAGCCCGAGCCGCTCTGCATCAGGCAAAGGACCTCAAGGGCATCCTGAACGACGCCGACAAGCCATTCCGGACCCTCGAAGACGGCTCGGTGGTCTATGACCCCTGCGTCTTCGGCACCGCCTCGGTCATCTGGGGAGAGCGCGCCGATGCCTCGGGCCGAGCGGACCTCGGCGGCGACGACGACGGCCTCGAGTCGACTCTATTTGCCCCATGGCTCGAGGTGGACAACGTCGGGCAGTACAGCCCCACTCCACTCGATGTGCCAGACAGCGCTGGCGGAACCGACGATGTGCAGGCGGCTCGAGAACACGTCCGCGCGCTCACCCTGGCCCTCGACGCCCACAAAGCGCAGCTCATCGCCAAAGCCGGAGACGACGGCAAGGCCCTGTTGCTCGACCTTGGCGCCGTCGAACGATTCCGACAGGAGTGGTTGACCGCACGTGCTCGCACTGCTTTGGCGGTGGGTCGGACCAACCAAGCGTTGGCCTACATCGAGCCCGCCGTCGATGTCACAGACCGAAAGGTCGGCCCCAAGAACACGCCATCCACGCTGGCAGTACTCGCCGAAGTCAACCTCGCCAGAGGCCGCACCCGGGAATCCCTGGACTCGTTGCAGCTGCTGGTGGACGGCTGGCCTGAGGTTGCGGGTCTGAGAGAGCTAGTTGGTGATCTCGCAGTGCTGCAAGGACTTGATCGCCACGGCGACAGCAAGGAGAATTAGCGCTCTATGACCCGCAAGATTCTGTATGCCATGGCTCTGGCGCTGATCGTGAGCACCGCTTCTGCGGCCCCGATCCGCTACGCCGAAGACCGCTCACCCGCGATTGTGAACCCCATCTTCGCCACGTCGATGAGCGAAGCCCGGCTCAATGAG
>CAYYHT010000873.1:0-3093 GCA_964471355.1 uncultured Enterobacteriaceae bacterium | reverse complement strand
CCGGCGCCAAGCGCTTTGTCGTCCGCATGGTGTTTTGTGCGCTCGGAGTGCTTCTGCACGCCATGCAGGTGCTCATCTTCTTTGCGCTGGGCCTGCCCAAGCTCGCTGGTTTCTCGATCGCGAGCGTGCTCATTTTCTTGGCCGCCATGGTGTTCATTCAGCGGCATCAGGGTCGCGTCGGTTCGTGGCTTGGCTATGGCGAAGTCGGCATCCATATGCCCACCCTCACCGTGCTCTTGGGCATCAATGCAGGCTACGCAATGTGGAGCTTTGCCCTTGCCATTGCGCCGTTCTTGGTCTTCACCAAGGCCCAATGGAAAGACCGCCTGGCCGCCATCACCTATTCCCTGCTGATCGGCCCCGGCTTGTACCTGTACGGCCGCGCAACACCCGCTGTGCTGACCATCGACGATGTGGCCATGTCATGGCTCTTCTACATGAACGTCTGCGGAGTCATCGTGTCGTTGGTCACGGCGACGGCCTATTTCTCGACCGCAGCCGAGACCGCCGAGGCCGAGGTGGAGGAGGAGCGCGCACGGTCCGAACGACTGCTGCTGAACGTGCTTCCCCACTCGATCGCCGAGCGCTTGAAGTCCGGCGAGGCCAACATCGCCGACCACTTCGATGGGGTCAGCGTCCTGTTTGCCGACCTGGTGGGATTCACCAAGCTGTCGGCCCGCATATCGACCGAAGAGCTGATCGGAATCCTCAATGAGCTGTTCAGCTCGTTTGACCAGCTGGCCGACAAGCACGGACTCGAGAAGATCAAGACCATCGGCGACGCCTACATGGTCGTTGGTGGCCTGCCTCAACCACATGACGACCACGCGGGAGCCATGGCGGCAATGGCGCTGGACATGCGCGATGCCATCGCGGCCCACGCCCAGAGCCACAGCGAGAAGCTGGACATTCGCATTGGCATCCACAGCGGACCCGTGGTCGCCGGGGTCATTGGCACGCGCAAGTTCACCTATGACCTGTGGGGGGACACCGTAAACACGGCGAGCCGCATGGAGAGCCACGGCGAGCCCGGCAGAATTCAGATCTCCCAAGCCACCCGAGAGCTGCTGGGTGAGCGATTTGAGCTTCTGGACCGGGGGCACATCGCGGTGAAGGGCAAGGGCGAGATGCACACTTGGTGGCTCGACCGAGGTGCACATGCTGGCTGAGGGCGATGTCATCGGGGAGTGGATCGTCGACAAAGCCATCGGCGAAGGTGGCTATGGCGCCGTTTTCCTGTGCCGCAGCAAGATGAGCGAGCGCATCCAGGCCGCGGTCAAGGTGTTCAAGCCGGCCTCCATGGACAAGGACCGCGAGCGTTTTGTGCGCGAGGTCGAGGCGCTGTGCACACTGCAGCATCGGGCCATCGTGCGGGTTCGTGGCTTTGGCCAAGACGACGAGCGGCAGCTGCTGTGGATGGCCATGGATCTGGTCGACGGCGAGGAGCTGACGCGACGCATAGGCAAGGGAAAACTGAGCGAGGACGACGCACGCCGCATCTTTAGGCAGGTGGCGGATGGCCTGCGCCACGCCCACGCGCGAGGCATCGCACACCGGGACATCAAGCCGGCCAACATCATGGTGTCGGGGGACGGGGCGGCACGCATCTTGGACTTTGGCATCGCCATCGCCGACGGGCAGGAGCATCTGACGCGCAGTGGCGGCATCACCGGAACCATCGCCTACATCGCTCCCGAGACGTACAAGAAGCGAGGCCAGCGCAGCGACCCCATGCAGCGCGACGTGTACGCACTCGGCTTGGTGCTGTACGAGGCACTGACCCGCAAGCGCGCCTTCCGCCCCGAGAAGGGCTTGGTGGGCGCCGAACGCATCGCCGACATCGTCGCCCAGAAGCTCGACAGCGAGCCCTTCGATCCCGGCTCCGACTTCTCGGACCCGATTCGCCAGCTCATTCGCGCCGCCACCGACCCCAAGCCAGACGGGCGCCCGAGCATGCAGGCATTCGCCGTCGCACTCGGGGCCACCGCACGCAGCTCCGAGAGCATGCTCATGCATGAGCCGGAATCCCAGCCCACTGAAAAGCCAAGCCTCCCGTCTCGCCCCCAGCAACAAAAGCCCAAACCCTACAAGCTCACTCCCCTAGCGACGGAAACCGAGCCTCCGTCACACACGGGCGAGCAGACCAGTGTCAACGTGGCGGTATTCGGCGGAATGGCCGGCCTGCTGATGGTCTTCGGTGCGCTGATCATCATGCTGTTGGGGGTGATCTTCGTCATCAGCTACAGCCCCGGCACGACCCCTCCCGCTCAGGCAACCATCGAGGGCATGCCGATCCCGGACGAGGGTGCCGGCCCCGCCGTGCCGCCTGAAGCACCCGATGCCGACGAGGCATCCGAGCAACCCACAGAAGCCGAGCCGATCGAGCCCGCCAAGAAGCGAGTGACCGAGCCAGCGAGTGGTCCAGCGCCCACGGACCCGGTCGAGCCGTCGGTCCAGCCAGCGGCCAAACCCGAGCCCCCGCCACTTGACCCGGCCGAGGCCAAAGGCAAGAAGAAGAAGAGCAAGCCTGCACGCGGGCACGCGGGCAACCCCGACCCGCCGGCGGACGGCGATGGCGGGGCCGACTGGGTGGCCGACCCGGGCCCCGCACCGGGCAAGGGGCTCATCAAGCACACCGGCGACGGACGGATCTGGCTGGTCAGCGATGCGGGACGGTTCAAGCCCGGCGATCTGGACCCAGATGTGTACACGGTCGTCGTGTTCTTTGACGGCACGAGCCCACTCACGATGCAAGACATCGATCTCAAGTCTGGAAAGACGGTCACCGTCGCCTGCTACGGCACCCTGCGCATCTGCCGAGAGAAGAAGTGAACCCGCGCTCGTCGGCGGTCATCGCAGCGGTGACCCTGGGACTGGCTGTGGCGGCCGGACCAGGTTGCCTCAACCGCGCCTACCAGCAAATGACTCCGCTTGCCCTGCCAACCGTACAGCCCGTCGACGGCGCCGGCGGACTGTCTGCCGAACAATGCGGCACCTGCCACACCGAGGTCTATGCCGAGTGGAAGAGCTCGATGATGGCCGCAGCATGGACCGATCGGGTCTTTCAGCAGCAGTTCGAAGCGCAGGGTCAGC
>CAYYHT010000872.1:0-3097 GCA_964471355.1 uncultured Enterobacteriaceae bacterium | reverse complement strand
ACCGTGGTCTTGCGGTTGCCGGGAATGAACATGCCGGCGGTGGACAGTCCGACCAGGAACTGGGTGACGGTGGCCCCGTTGTCGGCTTCTTTGGAGATGATGCCCTCCATCATGCCGACGGGTGCGTCGAGTGGTCCGCCGGGAACCGGGCTGCAGTGCCCCGCGACCCCGCCCAGGTAGTGGGCCACGCAGGGAATGCGCTCGGTCGAGATGGCGCCGGCGGGGGGCATGGCCTCTAGAGCCTTCTTGGCGCCACGACCGGCGTCAAACCACAGGTCGCCGTCTTCGTGCCACAGGGTCATCTCGGTGGTGCTGGGCAGGTCCTCGACCGGGGTGCGCTGCAGCTTGGCGGTGTAGCGGCCGTCGGCCTCGCCCGTGATCTCGAACTGCCAGTCGGCCACCTTGGTGCGGGTCGCCTTCTTGTCGGTCATGAACAGGAAACGCGCGCCGGCGCCCGTGCGCTCTTCGACGGTGTAGGTCCACTGGTGGCCCACGGCCAGGGGCATCATATCGGTCACGGTTGGCTCCTGGGCCAATGCGGTGGGAAGCAACACAGCGAGGATCAAGGCGGTCATAGGACTCCAATCTCCTCGAGCAAGATGTGCACAACACGCTTCTGCATGTCGATGCGGCGACGCTCGGTGAAGCCCATCCAGGTTTCCACGCAGATGCCGGTGCAGCCAACTGCGTCGACGATGACCTCGGTGGAGCTAGTGGCGACGGGGTAGTAGTGCGTGTCCCACTTCTCGTAGGGGTGCTCGAGCTGCTCATTCATTCGGGCAACCGAGCGCTCGATGAGCGGCGGGCAGGGGTCGACGCCGTAGACCAGGGTCTGGCCAAATGAGACCGCAACCTCGGGGTGGTAGCGCTTCCAGGACTCGTGCAGGGTCGCTACCAGGGCGGGTGTTTCGTCCAACATCAGGTCCATAAACTGGCGGGCCAGCACCTGTTCGGGAGCGCCGTCGGCATCGCCGGGGAACGAGCGGTTCAGGTCCAGGCCGTCGATTGCGGTGCGCTGTCGGACTCGGTACGCCGCGGGATTCATGCGAGGCACCAGAATCAAGCGCCCACGAGTCGGCCGCAGCCCGCTCTCGAGCAGCTCTTCGACGGCGTGCACCCCAGCGATTTCGTCACCGTGGATGCCCGCTTGGATGACGGCTGTGGGGCCTGGCTCATCGGCGTCGAAGACGTGAAGGGGCAGGGTGGGGCTGAACCAGTGCACACCGGCTGAGAGAGGCATGGGGGCTCCAGTCACCACATCGAGTAGCCCATGCTGACGACGGGAATGCCGGCGGCAAGGACTGCGGTAGGGTCTTGAATGGCGCCGACGCGAGGCACATAGGTGCCGTGCAGGCGAACCTCGGCGACGTAGAGGGACAATGAGGTGCCCAGGTGGATTCCGTTCGGGCCTTGGGTGTGCATGGCGTACCCGACCTCGATTTCCTCGGCGTGGATGATCTGGTGGCCGCCCCAGTCGCCGTTCCAGCTCTCGCCGACGCCGTAGCGAGCAGCGGCCACAAACCGCGCTCCGCCCCGGTTCAGAATGGTGTCGGCGGTCAGCAGCAGGCCCGCGGTGGGGGCGGCACTGAAGTTGCGTCGGGGTGTGCCGCGGATGGGCAGCTGAATGCCGAGCCCGAACGGCTTGTCGGCGCCGATGAAGCACGTGACGTGAATTCCGGGCTGGATCTGGGCCCCTGCGACAGCGGGCTGTGCGCCCAGCAATGCGAGCAGCCCCAGAATCATCAGTATTCCCAGTCCGCGACGGGCCGGTGCTTGGTGTTGCTGCTGCCCTTGGCGTTCTGTTGGTCCCAGAACGCACGGGACTCGCGCACACCCATCTCGCGCATGCGCTTGATGGCGGCACGCGGATGCTGGTTTTGCCAGCCGGTGATGGCGTACGGAGCCTGGTAGCCCCAGCGCAGGTGGTCGCGCAGGGCCGAGTAGTCTTCCATCAGGTCCAAGATGGGCGCCACGTCGTGCTTGGGGTCGTCGAGGTACATCAGCAGCAGCTCGAGCGGGCAGTTGCCAGCGCCGCGGCCCATGCCGAAGATGGTGGCGTCGACGAAGTCCGCGCCCTCGTCGATGGCGACCATGGTGTTGGCGAAGGCCTGCTGCTGGTTGTTGTGCAGGTGCACGCCGACCTTTTGCTCGGGGCGCAGCCAGTTCTTGTACTTGCGCACCAGGTAGCGCAGCTGGTGCGGGTAGAGCGCGCCGAAGCTGTCGACCACAGCGATGTTGTCGACCTTGCTATTGCGCAGCTTCTCGAGGAAGACGTCGACCTGCTGCGGTGTGCACACAGTCACGGCCATGACGTTGCAGAACACCTCGTAGCCCAGCTCTTGGGCTCCGTGCAGGATGTCGATGGCCTTGTCGATGTCCTTGGCGTAGGTCGCAATGCGCAGCACATCGACCAGGCTGTCCTTTGCGGGGCGCAGGTCTTTGATCTCGACGCGGCCCATGTCGAGCATGCAGGCCAGCTTCATGTTGGTGTCGCGGGCGACCCGTCGCAGGTCGTCCTCTCGGCACATGCGCCACGGACCGACCACGTCTTCGTCATAGAAGCCAGGAGTCGTCTGGTAGCCGATCTCCATGATGTCGACCCCCGAGGCAGCCAGGGCCTCGAAGGTGCGCTTCACAAACGCGTGGCTGAACTGCCAGTCATTGCAGCAGCCGCCGTCGCGGATGGTGGCGTCCAGCACACGCACGTTGTGCCGGCGGTCGGTCATCAGGCCGTCTGGACAGCACGTCACTCGGTAGTCGAGACCCATACACACTCCAAGCTCGCGAAGTAACCCGGAAGGCATTGGGGCATCGGGGGTTGCTTCATTGCGTGTTCCCCGCACGCGGTAAGGTTCGCCCCGGAGAGAATCTGGTGTTCATCGCCTGGCTGTTCACATCGCTCGCATTTGCTCAACCCAACCAGGTTGTGGCCATGGGAGATGGACTCGTGGCTGCGGCCCCCGAGGCCCAGCCCGCCGAGCCCGCCGCGACGGCAGGCGAGCCCAAGACCCAGACCGTTGACAAGGGCATGGACAAGCCCGCACCGGTCGCTGGCGGGTGGATTTCAGCCTTGGCCGATTGCCTGGACGAGACCGCG
>CAYYHT010000871.1:0-3097 GCA_964471355.1 uncultured Enterobacteriaceae bacterium | reverse complement strand
CGACATGTCCTGGGAGTAGCGACTACTCGACCGGAACGTTGGGCTCCATGGCCCAGCACGCGTAGTTGCCCTCGGCGCCGCTGTGTGTCGGCAGGCCCTGAATCTGGTTGAACAGCGGGCCGGTCTCGGACTCGTTGCGCAGCCAGCACTCGACTGTGCCGTCGTCCTTCTCAACCCATGCCCGCAGATAGGTTGGGGGCTTTTCGAACTCGAACGAAGCCATCAGCACGTTGGGCTCGTCGGGGTGAATTCCGTCGATATCGGAGTCCGTGCCCACACCAAGTGTAACGCCAGACTAGAAGAAATGCTGATGCATGCCGCGGTATGTGGGTGTGCGATCCTCGACTTGGCCGTCGCGAATCCAGACCAGATCTTCGAAGCGCTCCATCAGCTCGCCGGCCTTGGCGTGGCGGCAGATGACTGGGTCGCCGATGGCTGGCTTGTGGTCGCCGCCGACCTCGAACGGTGTCTGGACTTCGCCCCAACCCTCGAGGTCGACCGGCTGAATGCCAGGGGGCTGGTGCACCACCGGCATGCGGTCGGCGCCCGCTGCGCCCGAGGCGATGTAGCCGCCGCCGCTGCAGGTGATGTGATCCGGATCGCTCTGGCGCACCACGGATAGCGCAAAGAACGCGGCCGGTTCCAGGTCGAGGCCGGTGTAGCCATCGAACAGGTGGGGACAGAAGAAGCCAGAGCCGACCGTGACTTCGTTGGCGAAGGGGTCTGCAGCTGTGGTTGCGATGGAGCCCGTGCCGCCGCCGTTCACCACCTTGATCTCGTGGCCGCCCTCTTTGAGCGCCTCGAACATCGCCTCGCGCATCTGGCCGGCCAGGGGAATGCTGCGTGACTTGATGACGCCCCGGATGGGGTCCAACAGCCGTGAGCCCTTGTTCACGTCCTGCATGCCGGCGACCTGTGCCTCGTAGGCCAAGATGGCCTCAAGCTTGAGGTTGCCGGCCGCCTTGATGGCGTCGCCGATGGCAAGGGCAGCGCTGGCATCGCGGACAGGGGACCTTCGAACTCCGAAGTGCATGCTGCGGAATGGCCGCCAGGACAGATCGATGTCCAAGCAGCAGATGAGCGTGGTGTTGTACTTCTTGGCCGATGCACTCAGCAGAGCGACGTGTTCGAGGGCGTCGAGGCTGGCATAGACCTTCTTTCCAGAGGCGGCGACCTGGGCCAACAGGTCCGCGTCGTCGGCGCGGCCCACCGGGTACGCGAGCAGGAAGTCGTCGAAGCCCTGTTCGGCCAGGAATGCGGTCTCGCGGGCCGAGAAGGTCATGATGCCGCGGAACCGGTCACCGCCCTTCTCGAACAGGTACTTCAGCACAGCCGGGACGCGGATGCTCTTGCTGGCGAGGCGGATGGTGGCTGTGCTGTCGCCGAGCTTGCCGAGCACGACGTCGATGTTGTGGTCCAGCGCATCGGCATCGAGGATGGCGGCGGGCAGCGGCTCGTGCTCGAGCAGGCGCTTCCAGTAGTCGTACGGGGTTGTCAAGCCATCCGCTCCTTGGCCGTTGGGATTACTCTGCCATCACTTGCTGATGATGCATGAAGGAGACGATGAAGTAGTACGACGGGTAGATCATGCTGGCGACCGCGACGGGGTAGGCCCACGACGCGTGCACGTTGAAGGCAATGACAGTCATGACCAAGGCCCACATCGAGCCGGCGCCGATGGTCACCTTCTTGAGCCAGACCGTGCGGGTTGGGTAGATGTAGTGCACGGGCACGAAGATGAGGACCGAGAACAGCACCACCGAGCCGACGGCAGCCCACTGGTTGGTGTGCAGCACGTACAGGTACAGCAGCACGATGTTCCAGTAGGACGGGAAGCCGACGAAGCTCTCTTCGGTCTTGGCGGCCTCTTGGCAGAATCCGTAGCCGCTAGCCATCAGTGGAATGACGACGACCCACTCGAAGCCTGCAGGGAAGATCTGGAACGCGAGCATGCCGATGCAGGGCAGAAACGCGAAGTTCAGGAAGTCGATGATGTCGTCGAGCTTGCGGCCATTGAAGGTGGGCGTCACGTGCTTGACGTCGTAGCGCCGGGCCATGGTGCCGTCGGTCGCATCGACGAAGCACGCGACGATGGAGGCGATGAAGAACAGAACCGCATCGCCTTCGTGGGCGCCGTACAAGGTCAGCACGGCCAGCGGCAGGCCGAGGGCTGTGTAGAAGTGCACGAACCAGGCTTTGGCGCGGGCTGCGGTCGAGTAGGTGATGGCTTCGGTGCTCATTGTGCGGTTCCGGAAGTCTCGGTCTTGGGCTTGCTGCTGTTGATTTCGCGCACTCGCAGCTTGCGGGGCGGGTCGTACTGCTGGGTCAGCTGCGCGACGACGACGGCTGTGACCAAGCCCCCCAACATGGCAATCGTGCGGAAGGGGAACTCGGGGTACGGATAGAAGATGACGTCGATGCCCAGCCAGTCGACGCCGCCGCCGAGTCGCAGAATGACCGAGACGGCGAAGCCGGCGAGCGCGCCAGTCTGATTGGCCTTGGTGCTGAACAGAGCCAGGGCCAGCTGCGGAAAGAGAACGCAGTAGACAATGTCTCCGCACAGGTACCAAAGGGCGGTGATGTCCTGCACGGTCAGTGCGACCAGGGTCGCCATCGAGCCCAGTGCGATGATCAAGATCTGCACCAGGCGCGTGACTTCGGCGTCCGTTGCGTCGGGCTTGAACGTGCGCTTGTAGCCGTTCCACGCGACGAGTGATGCGCCCGAGAGCATGGAGGAGTCGACGGAGGACATGACCGCCGCGGACACCGCTCCCAAGCCGATGACGCCGACCCACGGGTGCACGGCGTGCCGAAGCATGAGCGCAAGCACTTCGGTGTGGTTCTTTTCGTCGGCGAGGTACAGCGCCACGTCGGGGTTGGCGACCTCGGTCCAGTCGATGGCAATGGCGCACAGGCCCAGGATCATCGGCGGAATGGCCGCCAGGAAGCACAGACCGCCGGCATAGACCGACAGCTTGACCGCGGTGGCTTCATCGGGGCTCGACAGCACGCGCTGGAAGTAAACATTCCAGGGCACGCCGCCCAGGATGAAGACCAGCATATAGTCGCCGTAGTTGAAGGCCGTCACGGGGTCGGA
>CAYYHT010000870.1:0-3112 GCA_964471355.1 uncultured Enterobacteriaceae bacterium | reverse complement strand
CCGCGAGACATACATGCGGTCAATCGCATCATCTTCGACAAGTAGTGCGGCGACTTTTGCTCTCAAACTCATGTGTCGCGGCTCCATCCTCTTACTCCACTCGGATCGCACAAACCCTCAATCAACACCGATTTTGGACCGATGAAGCAGCATGACCGAATTCAGCCAGTTCCTGCGCCGCGCATCGCACGACATGCGCGCTCCGCTGCGCCACCTGACGTCGCTGTCCTTGTGGCTGCAAGAGGATTGTAGCGCGTCGACTAGCGGCCGGGTGGGAGCTCGGCGTGGTCAAACGCCCTGGGCGGCGGATTCCACACGACGGTGCCGTCGGTCTGCCAAGGGCCGTCCGACCCACGGGACATCACGTACTCGGTGCTCGTCTTGCCGATCGAGGGCCGAGGGACCTCCACCGCATGCTCCGGAAGCTCACCCATGTGCGCCTCGGAGGACACAAAGTCGGAGGCGGCCAGATGCCATCGCACCGGCTCCTGGTGCAGCGTGAAGTCGCCGCCCTCATTGAGCGCTCCCTCGTGGATGTCGCCGATGTCCCACTGGCCGTCGCCGTCGACATCAGCCACCAGCCACGTCTCGCTCGAGCCCCATTCGGTGCCGCCACGCACGCGCCTCATGGTGGGACCGCCTTCGCTGACGACGCGCTTGACGTCGTCACCATCGACGAGCATAAAAACATCCATGCCTTCGGCAAGGCCCATCGAGCCCCCTTCGGCGATGCCATATGCGAACGCGTGCACCAAGTAGCGCCCGTCGCCGAGCGCCAGCGTCGTCGTTTGGTCGAAGTCACTCGCCCTCAACAGAATGTCTTCCGGGGCTGCTCCGCCCATCGAGAACCATTGGAGCGGTACCGGGACCCTAAGCTCACCCAACGTCAGACTGCAGCTGCGCAGGCACTTCAAGTCAAAGGACACAGCCTCGAAGCTCGCTGCAACCGCGGCGGGTTCAGGGTCGACCACCGGCGCCGGGGTCTCTGCAGCGTCCTCCGCGGCGTTGGGCACTTGCTCACCTGCCGATTGCGCGGGCCCCGGCTTGACAGTCATGCCCGGACGGTCGGCCCTTACTTCGCCCGCGCAGCCATCCCAGGACAGCCAGATGTGCTGGGCCCGGCCGTGGAGCTGGTCATGACGCACAAAGCCCCAGACGCGGCTGTCGAGCGCATTGTCACGGTTGTCACCCATCACAAAATAGTGGTCTGGCGGCACGGTCACGGCGTCCATGTTGCGCAGCGACCCGCGGTGCATCGAGGCTGCCACCTTCCATGAGCGTCCGTCAAAGGTCTCGGTGTACCGCTTGAGTTGGTGGTCGCGGCAGCTGGTATCGGCCCAATTGACGCGGCCTTCGAACGTCTGGGCCGTGGGCTCGCCATTGATGAAGGGAACGCCACTGACCACACGAACCTCGTCGCCGGGCAGGCCGATGACACGCTTGATGTAGTTCTGCTGCTCGTTCAGAGGGTAGGCAAACACGACAATATCCCCGCGTCGGACGTGCCCAAGCGCCAGTCCTTTGCGCACGACGATGTGGTCACCAATCTCGAGGGTTGGGTACATGCTGCCCGAGGGGATTCGGTACGGCTCGACCACCCCCGCACGCACACCGGCGCTCGCTCCAATGGCGATGCCCCAGGCGACAGCGGACCAAGCGACGTAGTGCTTCAGCGTCTGGAAGCCCTGGTCATCGCGTCCGGTGCCCGTGAACGCGAGCTGCGCCAGGCCGCCCAGAAAGCCGAGGAAGCGCACCACAGCGCCGCCCGCGACCATGAGCAGGCCCATGGTGCCGCCCACCAGCAGACCCATGGCCATCACCAGGTTGGTCAGCGGAACAATCAGCGCGAACGCAATCGCCCAGCGAAGCCACCCCATGTACAAGTGCCCCAGGCCCGGCACGAAGATGTACATGGCCAGCGCCAGCAGGCGGCTTTGCTGCGGTGGCTCCTGTTTAGGCGGGTCGAAGGTGCTCACAGGTCGTGCTCCATGCGGAAATCCAGACTCATTCATGCCCCACGCGAGGCTCCACGACATATAGTCCCGGCGTCTGGAGGACATATGCGTACATTGAGCGTACTGGCAGCATTTCTCACCCTCGGTTTCGGACTCGCCTGCGGCGGCGGCGGCGGCGGCTCCAGCTTCAAGTCCCCTTCCTTCTTCTCGTTCCACCACGGTGGCGACCGCTACAAGTTCTCCAGCGACACAAAGGTCGTCTGGAAGTGGAAGAACATGAGCGGTCCTCCCATGAACGGCGAGTGGAGCCGCAGCGGCGACGAGATCGTCATCAACTGGGAAGAAGCCGACAACAACTTCACCCGCGTGTCCAAGCTCAAGCAGATCAGCGAATGCGAGATGGCGCAGTACTACCGCAAGAACAATGAAGGCAAGGAGTACACCGAGGACTCCGAACTGTTCGTCAAGCAGGTGCCCGAGTGCACCGGTCGACGCCGCTAGCGCTCCACTCATCGTGCGCTGGACGTGCCCATAGCTACGGCGACGGCATCAACAGCAGGCGTTCCTTGAGCGAGGTCACAACAATGGCGCGCAGAAGGGAAAACTGGCGCCCCCAACAGGATTCGAACCTGTGACCGTCGGCTTAGAAGGCTGTTGGCCGAAGCTGCGATATGAGGGGATGGGCTTGATGGGCTTGGGTTCGGCTTGGTGAGCGGCGCTGGGCTTGGTGGATGGCGCAGGGATAAGTGGCGTGGGTGTGGCGCGAAAATCGCTGCGGTCTTCTATTCGAAACAGGAGTTGACCGATGGAAAACCTTGGGCCCCGTCGGGCGCCTCCGCAGCGAAGTCGTCAACGACGAAGAGAGGTCGCGACGGATACGGCCTGAGCTAGATTGATTACGGTGAACGTGGGCCCGATCACCAACGCGCGGGCGCGTCAGCACACCATCGCGAGGACCGCCGCAGTCTCTGGGGCCAGCTTCGGGTGCTCGCGAAGGTGGTCCCGAAGTCTGTCGAGGTCTGAAGCCTCGTCGACATCCCACCACGGCTCGAGCATTGCGACGGCGTAGCCTCGCTCCGCAAGCCGTGCCACGGTTGCAGACGCGGTGTTTCCGGAGCTCCAAGGGAGGTTCGCGAGCAGGCCTTCAGGACACCGGT
>CAYYHT010000869.1:0-3112 GCA_964471355.1 uncultured Enterobacteriaceae bacterium | reverse complement strand
GGGAGCAGCGTGGCTGGCATCGAGGTGGTCATGGACGCAGTCTACACCCCATTGGACTGTGCTCACTCGACGACGAACGGCACCGCGTCGACAGCCTCGTCACCGAGGCACGAGGAATTGTTCTCTGCGTCCCGCGACCACGGTGTAGACACAGGCCATCACGCAGCCGGAGCGCAGCGCTGCCGGCTAACCAGCCGGATCAGGCCATGTGCCGTTGCTGCCAGCGAGGAAGTCCACTCCGCTGCGGCTGAACTCGGTTGGTTCGGCGTAGCGTGTGAACGCAGTTGCCGGGCCGAGTTCTTCGGGTGCTTCGCCGTTCCAGTCGCTCCAGCCACTTCCGTCACATCGCGAGCACGGTTCACCGGGCCTGCACTTGAAGCACCGGGACTGACTAGCCAACACGACCCATTTGTCTCCTTCCTCGATGGCGGCGAATCTCTCAGAGAAACTCTTCGTTGTATTGCCATTGATTCCGCTGGCGTATGCGATCGCTGCCTTGCCGTCTCGATGCGTCGCCACGGCCCACAATGTTCGGTGTGCAGCGCCGTCCATCCAATCCGCCAGGTCGTCTTCGTCGTCCCATTTGGTGCGCTCGTAGTCCTCCCTGACACCCGGGCGTCTGTGCGCGGAAAAAGTTGCATTCACAGCGTTAGCGGCGTCCATGTCCGGATTGGTTGCATATGCCACATGTGCTTCCCACTCAAGGTCGAAGTACTTCTGAAAGAAGTCGAGCGCAGTTGCCATTTTGTCTATCCTGATCTCTCTGTAATGCGGAGACTACTTCTTGTACATGCCGCCTAGCCAGTAGTCGATCCCCGCCTTGGCTTTTACGGTGCTGCCGACCGGCTTGCCTTCGGCATTCTTGGGGACGGCGGTGTAGTTTTTCTGCATGACCCGTTGCAGTTTGGAGTTGAGACTGTCACTGTTCTTGCTTTCCCAGGTATCCATAGCCTGCTTCATCTTCTCAGGCCCGGCTACTAACCCATGCGTGTTCAGTCAGGACCAGTTGCCGTGGTTCTTCTCGAGGTGCTCGATGCCCTCGACGCTCCACCGCGTCGGTTCGGTGGTCCTCGCGAACTCGTCCGCGGGCCCGATGTTCCCGGGATCCTCTCCAAACCATTCGCTCCAGCCGCTTCCGCCGCACTTGGAGCAGGGTTCGCCCGGTTCACAAGCCGTGCAGAGATACTGAAGTGCGCTCACCATCCAGCGGCCGCCCTTTTGCTCGGCAGCGAACCTCATGGCGAAGCTATCTGTGAGGTTGTTCTTAACGTCGCTGGTGTATGCGACGGCCAACCCTCCGCCGCGATGTAGAGCGATACCCCAGATGGTTCGGTGCTCGGCTCCGAGCATCTCGTCTTCGAGTTCGTCCAGTTCGTCCCACTCTGTTCGGTCGTAGTCGGGTTTGACGCCTGCCCGTCGGTGCGCGTTGAGCTTTGCGCTGACTTGGTTCGCGGCGTCCATGTCTGGATTTGTGGCGTGGGCTACGTGCGCATCCCACTCTAGATCGAAGTACATCTGGAAGAATTCCGATGCGCTCATTTGTGGCGTCTCCATTGCCTGATTTGCCTATTTCTTGTACATGCCGCCGAGCCAATAATCAATACCGGCCTTGTCTGTAACTAGGGTGCCAACTTCGTTTCCGTCTGCATCCTTCGGCTGCGCCTTGTATGAGGTCTTCATCACCCGCTGAAGATTGTCATTCAGAGATTCCTTGTTCTTGGACTCCCAGGTGTCCATGGCCTGCTTCATCTTCTCGGCCTGTTGAGCCTTTGGCACGTCCTTAAGGATGTGGCGCTGTTGCTCTTCTACTTTGTGGAGCACCTTCTGGCTTCGCAATGAACCCCACTTGACATTGACGGTAAGGTCGAACTGGGTCACCCCCATCTCAACCAACTTCTTAGAACCCAACGCTGTACCGAGTCTGACTTCCGCGGCACGCATCTCAACCTGATTGTAATGCGCACTTGCGGCTACAAGGTTGTTGCCGGCTTCGTACCCACACCCGCCGAATTCATCAGCAATCAGGTGGGATGCATTCATTTCTTGGGCTTTCGGTGCATTGCCCATGCATGCAACGCCAGCGGAATCGTTCGGTGCTCTACCCTTCTTTTCGGTCCATTCCTTCAGTTGAAGGTTCTCGCCGTGAGCCTGTTGGACCATTGCGCGGTTGGCCTCGACTAGCTCGTCAATCTCTGTTTGGCTGATGTTCTCGGTTGCGCCCGCCTCGGGCATTTCATCCCACTTCATCGTGATGGTGAAGCGTTTGCCCTCGCGGGTGGTGTAGCTCCACTCGTAGCCGTCATCGGTCAGCTTGTAGGGCTCTACATCAACGATGTCGTGCTGGTCGTGGTTCGGCACAGCGCTGCTGCTGTGCGGGTTTGGTCCCTTAGCGAGTTTTCCAGCGGAATCTACGTGCGCCTCAGGGTAGCCGAGGTCGGCCTTCCCGTTGTTCCGCTGGATGTAGACGACTTCGCGGTCTCCTTCCTTTTTGGTTCGGTGGTGGTACCCCTCGATCTCGGTCTTGAGCCACTTGTCGTCCTTGGACGGCTGGTTTGGATCCGCACTCTTGCCAATGACGACCAGTTGTTCGCCCCACATCCCATGAATCTCGAGCTGGTCGAGACTCTCGGCGTCGTCCGCGTAGATTTCAAACAGATCTTTCAGTGTCGTTGAAAGGGACTTCTCTGCCGCTTCGGTTTCGGAGTCGTTGGATGCCTCGCCTTCCTTGTCTCCGGCGTTCAATGCGTCGCGGGTTTCTTTCGCCTCGGCATTGGTCTTCGTCATCTGGGTGCTGGCGGTCGACAAATTGGCCTTGGCCTTGGGCCTGTTCTCTTCGCTAGGCCCGCCCTCACCAGACTTATCGGACGGCTTCAGATCAATTCGGCGCTCCCAATCCGAGATCCGGTCGCCGACGTTCATTGGATTGTCCGAAGCGACCCAGACCTCGCCACTATTGTCATCGATCCAGATGGAATGGCCCTCGCCGCCGGCGGTGAAGTTGACCTTCTCTCCGACTTCGCCGTCACTCTCTCCACCCTCGTCTTCCGGGTCCTTCTTCTTCTTGCTCTCGACCCCGAACAGACCCAACGCCTTCTCGAACGCCCAGTCCAGG
>CAYYHT010000868.1:0-3119 GCA_964471355.1 uncultured Enterobacteriaceae bacterium | reverse complement strand
CCCTGTTCTGCGCGGGGTGCCACCAACAGGACCAACCGGTGCTCGTACCAGGAGCCAGCATCGATACCGCTCGCTGGCCCACCGAGCGCCTGCCCATTCACAGCACCTATGAGGAGTGGCTGACCACCCCAACCAGCCCGGAACTGCCCTGCCAGGGCTGCCACATGCCGGCCGCGTCCGATGTGGGCAACTCCGCCGATCTCGGCAACATCTTCGACGTGGGCGAGAGCTTGGCCGGAGGCTGGTACCGGCCACCGGGCGATGTGCGCCACCACTCCTGGTTCGGCCCCCGACAGCGCGACAGCGGCTTGCTCGAGCTTGCGGCCACCATCGAGTTGGACACCGCAACCGACACCGACACCTGGGTCGTCAGCGCCACGGTCAGCAACGTCGGCCCGTCCCACGCGATTCCCACGGGCGAGCCCATGCGCTCGCTCATTCTGGCGGTGCGCGCGTCCTGCGACGGCGTCGAGCTACTCGCCACCGGGGGCGATGTCGTGCCCGACTTCGGCGGCGCCATCGCATCAAAGCTGTCGACCGAGGACTGGAGCGAGTGGCCCACCGCCACAGTCGGCGACACCGTGCAGGTGGTCACACGCACGGGCGCCTGGCACGACTACGCCGGCTTTGGACCGTTCGGCGACGGCCGCTTCGACGCCCAGGCCAAGGGCATGCCTGTCGAACACCTCGCCGGCTCAGCGACCATCACCGCCCTCGATGCCGGAGTGGCCACCTTTGACACCGCCCTGCCTGCGGGCGACGTCGCGTACCTGATTCGCTCGGGCTGGCCGGTCGATGGCCAGCCGGCACTGGCACTGGCGGGAACCCCGGGCTTCGGCTTTGCCCGCGTGCTCGCCGACCAGACCGGAGCCCGAATGGTGCCCCACTACTTGGCCGTCGACGTCGTCAGCGACAACCGGCTCATGCCGCGCCAGAGCTGGACCTCAGAGCATCGCTTCGACCGCTCGGCCTGCACAACCGAGCCCACAGCCGACGCGGTCCTGATCCATCGGGCCTACCCGCGACAGCTGGCCACGCAGCGCGGTTGGGCCCTCGTCGACTCGGTGATGACCGAGGTGACCCGATGACCCTGCTGTTGTTGCTGGCCTGCACGGGCACCCCTGTGGAAACCGACGACACCCAGGACACCGTGCCCCCCGACACCGACGACAGCGCTGTGCCCATCTCGTACGTGGACAGCCCAGCCGAGGCCATCGACCTCGACCCGGCCGACGACATCGTGCACTTCGAGCTGACCGCCGCGCGCATGACCCACACCATCGGCGACTACGTGATCGACGGCTACGCCTACAACGGCCAGACTCCGGGTCCCACCCTGCGCGCCAAGATCGGAGACCGGGTCATCGTCGACTTCAGCAACGAGCTCGATGCGGTCAGCACCATCCACTGGCACGGACTCACCGTCCCCTACGAGATGGACGGCGTGCTGTGGAGCCAAGGCGGCGTCGATCCGGGCACCTCGTTCCGCTACGAGTTCACACTGACCCAAGCCGGCAGCTTTTGGTACCACCCACACGTCGACACCGCCCACCAGGTCGACCACGGGCTGTACGGGGTGCTGATCGTCGAAGACCCGGCCGATCCAACGCCGGACCGCGAGCTGGTCCTGGTCTTTGATGACTGGAACGATCCCGAGGACGAGGAGCCGGACGAACACGACCACGGTCGCGACGAAGGCCTGTGGACGGTCAACGGAATGCCCGACCCCGCCGTCCAGCTCACCGGCGGCCAGCGGGTCCGAGCCCGCCTGTTCAACACCAGCAACCACGGCTACCTCGACCTTGGCGGCTCACAGCTGCGGTGGATTGCCGGCGATCAAGGCCTGCTGCCAAGCGCCCAGAGCCCGCAGACCATCCGCTTGGGGCCGGGCGACCGAGCCGATGTCGAGTGGCTGCCAGGGGACGCCGGCTGGGATGTGCTCGACCACAGCTACTCGAATGCGGGCCCAGGCTTTGGTGAGCCCGAAGTGCGCCTGCGCGTCGACATCGCCGAGCCCACGACGGCCGGCACAGCCCTCGACTGGCCCTTTCTAAGCGGTGCCATCACCCCCGATTCGCCCCCCACCCTGACCTACGTCTTTACCGGAGAAGCCGGCGACTGGTTCATCAACGGAGAGCGCTTTCCCAACGTCACGGTCGAATCCCTGCCCATCCAACAGGACAGTGTCATCGAAGTGCGCAATCTGTCCGGCAGCGAACACCCCTTCCATTTGCACGGCATGCACTTCGAGGTCCTGTCCATCAACGGCACCCCGCCACCATTCCGCACCATCGAGGACACCTGGAATCTCGCGGTCTATGACCGCATTCGAGTCTCGGTTCGCCCACAGAATCCCGGCTTCTGGATGGCCCACTGCCACATCCTCGGACACGCTGAAGAGGGCATGATGACGGTCATCGAGGTGCAGCCCGCCCGCTGAATCAGCGCAGCGCGTCCTGCCCCACCACAATGGTCACGCCGACACCCGATGTCGTCTGAACCGGCACGCCACGGAAGCTTCCATCGATCTGCTGGCCAATGCGCTTGTGGTTGCCCGTCAGCAACAGGCCCGAAATGGGGTCTGCATCCTCACCCACCGCAACGTGCACATCATCGGCCGCAATCCACCGAGCAAAGGCAGCGGTCCGCTCCGGGCCAGCGCCTCCATCCCGCACCACAACCGGGGTTCGCTCACCGCAGGCCACAACGCGGTCATTGCACAGCAGCGCAACCACCGCGTCTTCCTCCATGACCATGCGGCTGCAGCTGAACTGCTCCTCGGTCACGCCCACCGCACCCATGGGATGTCCCAGGTCGTCGGTGCCCGGGGAGAGGGTGTTGACGGTCCGGTACACCCGAATCGCGTCCGGTTCTCCGATCAAGTGCCCGCGGACGTACTCGGTGCGCACACTGATCTCGAGCTGCTCGCCGAAGGTTCCCGTCTGGTGCCGCGGAAACTCAGAGCCCTCGCGGAAGAGCCACCCGCAACGCGCATCGGGTTGCTTGATGCCCAACGTCACAAGCGTCGCGTCACTCGGTGGCAGGTCAACCAATACGGGCGCGTCAACGATGTCCGCCTTGGCCGGAGGCGCCTGGCCGTCCCGCTCATACCAATGGGT
>CAYYHT010000867.1:0-3124 GCA_964471355.1 uncultured Enterobacteriaceae bacterium | reverse complement strand
CTCGGGCGGCGGCTTCGGCGCAGGCGTCGGCACAGGTCAAAGAAGTGGGTCTCGTTCCAGCCCGGATGAAAGGCCACAAACCGGTCCGGCGTGGCCCCGTGCACACTGACCAGCAGGTCATCGACACCCGAGTCAGCCAGTCGGTCCGCATCGGCGGCGACCAGGTTGGTGATGATGGTCAGGGTCCAGCCCTGGGCCTTGATGGCCGCAATCATGTCGTAGACGTCGGGGTGAATCATGGGCTCACCCATGCCCGACAGCACAATGTGCTGGACCGAGTTCATGCCGGCCAGATCATCGACCAGGGCGCTAAAACGCTCCATCGGCAGACGTCGGCCCTTCCACAATCCCGAGCGCGGCGTGGTCAGCAGTGGCGAGTGGTCCCAGCAGCTGATGCACTTGGCGTTGCAGCCGTTGTTGATGTCGATGTGGACGGACAGCGGGCCCGTGGTGGGGGTGCCCGCTTCGATCCCCGCCAGGACACGGCGACGCAGGGCCTTCATGGATGCACGTCGTCGGGGCGACCGAGCAGGTGCAGCACCTCGGCCACCGGTCGCCGTCCACTGCCCTCGAGCCGCGAGAAGTCGCGGACCGCCTCGAACAGGTCATCGTGTTGGGCCAGCCAGTCGGTCACCGACTGCGCGAAGCTGTGCAGGGTCAGTGTGCGCTGGGTCGGCACCGCCCGCAGCAGCGAGATGGCGCCCATCCAGTCATCGAACCGACCAAAGCTGGGAAAGAGCACCTCGCAGGACAGCACCAAATCTTCGGGGGTCGCCGCTGGGAACTTGCGTCGCAGCCCGTTCAGCAGCTTGAGCGCTTGGTCTGGAGGCAGCGCCACCTGGTCGCAGAGCTTGCCGAAGCGGGCCACACGGTCCGCCGCACCCGACGCCATGTTGGGCAAGGTCGGCACCTCGTGCCCCTGTTCGGCGAGATCGAGCAGCAAGGCCCGTCGCTTGGCCAGGTCGCTTGGGGTGCCGCCGGCCAGCAGACGCACCAGCTCCAGCGCCTTTGTGGTGCCGCTGGCCTCGCCATCCCAGCGGCCAATCAGCGCCACCAAGTCTGGGGTCAGCACGTCTTTGGCCAGGCGCAGGTCGGCGTCGGGAACCAGCCCCGACAGGGCAATCATCGCCGCGTTTCGCGCGCCATTGTCGGGCACCATGGACCGAGCAGCATCGGCACTGCCGGGGTTCTCGAGCAGGTCGGGCACGTCTTGCAGCTTGGCGGCGACCCGGCCCGCGCCCGCGGCCTCGGCTCGGGCACAGCGCTCTTCTTGGTCGTCGGCGATGCGGGTCTGGGGCACGAACACGGTCGGCACGCCCACGAACATCAGCTCGTGGAAGCTGTTGTAGCCGCCGGCGCTCACCGCCGCGTCGACGCCCGGCAGCAGCTCGACCGGCGTGTACCGGTCCAGCCAGGTGATGTTGGCTCCACGCAGCTCTTCGCCGTCGTATAGCGGCCCGGCGCCCACCACCACATGCCAGTCGCGGTCCACCAGCATGCGCACCAATCGGGGCAGAATGGACGGGGCGTTGCGGTCCCCTCCTCCACCCATGGACACGTAGACCGCGCGCTTGCCCTCGGGAATGCCCAGTGCACTTCGCGCGGCCTCGCGGGACTTCAGCTCTCCGCGGTCGCGGATGACGATGGGACCGGTCTGACTGGCGTCGGGGGTGATGACGTGCGTGTACAGCGGCAGCAGGGCTTGGTAGCTGTCTTCTTCGGCGAAACCGGGACGCACACGGCGGGCGACCAAGACGCGGTGCTTGGCCAGCTCGAGGGCGGTCACCAGCTCACCAAAGCTGCCGCCTGGAAAGGTGTCGACCATGAGCAGGTCGGGCTGCAGCCCGGCGATGGCGTTCATGACCCAGGTGCGGGCGATGGCCAGGTAGCGAGCGGGAGGCACGTTCGCGTCGCGCATCATGGCCTTGGACGGCATCTTGAGCGCACAGAAGCCCTCGCGCCGAGCCAGGGTGTCGGCCTCGGACGAGGTCAGCAGCCAGATCTCGGTCGGCACATTGAGCAGCGTGGTGATGCGGCGCACCCACCGCAGAATGGCCAGCTGCCGCGTCAGGTGACCCATGCCGCGCCCGTTGATGGCGTACGAGACGATGCGAATGCGCTTGCTCATGACAGGTACCCCACTTCGTCCAGGCCCCGTGCCGCTGCGGCGCGAGCCACGGCCTGGCCATGCTCTTCACGGTGGTCCCACAGCAGCTCGTGCTCGGGGTGACGCTCGTGCCACGAGCGCAGGTGTGGCGTCAGGCGGGTCGGGCGCTTTCCGGTCATGGCCACCCACCACAGCTCGGGCGGGTTGTCCAAGCGGAAGTCGTCGTAGTCGTCGTACAGAACGACCCGGTCCACCAGCGCCGAGGTCTTGCTGCACCGCATTCTGTGCTTGTCCATCTTGGTCGCGAACTTGAGGTCCAGCTGGCTCTCGTTCCACTTGGTGCGGGCGTGCTTGCTGCGCCGGAACTTGGTCACCTTGCGGTTGTACTTGGCCGCACGTGCGCGGGTCTCTTGCACCAGCGGCGAGATGCCCTTGACCACCAGCTCGGTCAGGATGTCCTTTTTGGCCCGAAGACCCGCCAAGCGGCGCAGAGCCATCTTGATGCCGCGGGCAAAGGGACCGTCTCCGATCAGCCACTCCTCGAGCAACGGCAGGTCGGCGGACTGCAGGAACTCACCCACCATCTGCACCGAGGACTCGAGGTAGATGTCCCCCAGTCGCGGCATGCGAGCCACCGCCGTGTCGTGCTCGCGCACCAGCTCGTGCACGGCGAGCACCTTCTTGCTGGCCTCTGCGACCTGGCCTCGCCACTTGTCCCGCTCGCCGGACACCCGGAACCACTCCGGAAGCACATCGTCGCCAAAGTCGTCCTTGCCCAGCGCCTCGGTGATGCGGTCCCCTGCGGCCCACATGCGCCAGTAGCGCGGCTCGAGCCACCCCACATTCTCGGCAAAGGCCGGCGTGTCATAGCCCGCCTGAACCAGCTCTAGGAAGCCGTCCTGGAGCTCATAGGTCAGGCATTCCGCCTCCCACGGATCGAGCATGGACTTGGCCTCGGCCAGGGCCAGGGCCAGGTGTCCGTGCTCGCCGACCAAATACTCCCGGCGTGTGTACCGC
>CAYYHT010000866.1:0-3140 GCA_964471355.1 uncultured Enterobacteriaceae bacterium | reverse complement strand
ATCACCGACATTCGAGCGACGTGGCCAGACTTCGGCGACTGGGTCTGGCTCGAGACGGGTGTGTGGGGCTCGCAGGCGGCCCTGACCGGCTTTCAGGGGTACCAGAACCTGGGCTTGCCGTCGGATAGCGCGACCTTCAACGCCTCCTACTTCAGCTCCCAGGCCGTCCAAGACTCGACGGTGGGCAGTGAGATCGGCCGCTACGGCATCAACCTGACCGGTGCCGTGCTTGCATGCGGCTCACCCTCGGACCGCGGGAACGTGCGCTGGGGCTACCGCTTCAACGAAAACGGGCCCTGCAACTGGGGGTCTGACGATGCGGGCGGAGGCATTGGCATGCACAGCATCTACAACGAGACGTTCAGCGCCGGGGACTGGTATGGCTGTTGCGGCTCCGAGGGAGCCGACCGCACCGCCCGCGTCGAGATCTGGGGCCGCTAGCCCCCGTCCAGGACTGCGGCGCTGTCGCCGCTGACGACCAAGTACCAGCCCAGGGTGTCCAGCCGGCTGAAGACCGTCAGCGTGCCATCGAGCTCGCGGTAGCCGGTGCCTTGCTCGGCCTCGATGGCGTCGAGCACCGCTGGGACCGGCAGGGGCTTGAGCTCGAGTCCCTTGTTCTCGTGCAGGCCGGCGCCAATCTCAGTGCCTAGATCCGCGCTGCCAACCACCACCCGGCCCTTGTCGTCGGTCAGCCATGCCTTGTCTGCTCCAGGCACGGCGGGATTGCGCAGCAGGTCCTCGATGACGAGGTCGAAGGTCAGCTCGATGCCTGCGACGCCGAGCATGGAGCCTTGGTCGGACCACAATGACTGCACGCACGGAAGGATCAAGCCCTCGCCGTTGACGTCGATGTAGGGGCTGCCCCAGACCGGACCGCGGTTCGCTTTTCCCAGCTTGTACCAGGGCCGCACCCGTGGGTCATAGGCGTCGGGGTAGGGACCGTGTCCTGGAAACGAGGTGTGAATGCCCGTCTCGGTGGACACATAGGACCACATCAGCGGCACCCCTTGGTGTCCGAGCAGAGACACCACCTCGGCCTGGGTGCGCAGGGATGCCTCTTCGGATTCACTGCGCAGGAAGTTGCTGCGAAAGGTCCTCCGCAGACGAATCAGGCGCTGCAGCTCGGGCTTGACGGAGTCCTCGCTGACGCCCGGCGCCAGCTTGAACACCGGCCAGGTGAAGCTGACGGGCTTGCCATAGCGGGGCACATGCACCGTATCGGGCGGCATGTTCCCGTTGGCGCCGAAGTCCGGGCTCATGTACAGCGCGACCTCGGTGTCGGCCGGGGTGTCTTGCAGCGCCATCTCGGCGGACTCGGCCAGGGCTTCGAGCAGCCCCTGCAGCTCGAGGAAGTAGTCGTTGGCGCCAGACGCCTGATCGGCCACCGCCGACAGGGTGTAGGCCAGGCGCTCCTGACGCACAGCGCTCGCGTACTGCACGGCCTGCACTGTCATCAGGGCCCCGATGGCGATGGCTCCGGCGCTCATGCCGATGGTCAGCAACAGGACCAGCACCGCCTCTCGGTAGGCCATGAGTGCGCGGGCGGTGCTGCGAAACAGGCTGTCAGGTCGGGCGAGAGTCGCTTCGCCGTGCAGGTAGCGGCGAATATCGTCTGCCAGTTCGCCGACGTCGGCGTAGCGGCGGCTCGGTTGCAGGGATGTGGCCCGCTTGATGATGGCCTTGAGGTCTCGGTCGACGGCCACGCCCCGGTCCCAATGGGCGACAGTCTCGATGTCGGCCTCTTGGGCGCGCATGAGGACCGAGATGGCGTGGCCCTGGTAGGCCTTTTGCAGGGTCGTCAGCTCGTACAGAATCAGGCCGAGGGAGAACTGGTCGCTGCGTGCATCGAGCTGGTCGTTGAGTCCCTTGGCCTGTTCGGGGGACATGTAGGAGGGGGTGCCGATGGCGTGCCCGAGCTGGGTCTTGTGCACTTCGATGCCCGGCATGGTGCCGGCGGACAGGATGGGCAGCTCGGTGTCGTCGGCGACCTCCTCGGTGCCCAGCAGCTTGGCGATGCCCCAGTCCATCACGTAGACCTCGTTGTACGAGCCGACCATGATGTTTGCGGGCTTTAGGTCCCGATGCAGCACCCCTCGCGCGTGGGAGTAGGCCATGGCGTCGCAGACCTTGAGGAAGTGCTCGAGCCGTGTCTCGAGGGAGAGCTCTTCGGGGAGCGCGCGCTTCGCCTTGCGCTCCTGCCGCACGGACTCGACCATCTCTTCGAGGGTCTGGCCCACCACGAGCTTCATCGAGTAGCCGAGCGCGCCTTCGTCGGTCGTCTCGAGTCCATAGACGGGGACCACATTTGGGTGGTCGAGCTGGGCGGTGATCTGCGCTTCGTTGAAGAACCGCGTCACCAGCGACATGTGGCCGGCCACCGTGCCGCTCATCTGCTTGATGGCCACCTTGCGCTGCAGCTGGTTGTCGAAGGCCAGGCGAACCTCACCCATGGCCCCGCTGCCGACCATGCCGATGTACTTGTACTTCTCGCCAGTGGCGTGCAGGGGCTCTACCGAGACGCCGACCGCGGTTAACTCGGCGGTGTTGGGCATGGACTCGGGATCCCAGGTTCCCCCCAAGCTCACCGGTGCTGCGGGATCGTGGTCTTTGGCGCTCACTGCCGGAGTATAGACGTGTAGATTGACGCGATGCTGTTGTCTGACGATCCGCTCGCTGCTCTGAATTCACCGCGCACCGAGTCCACCCGTGTGGTGCTCACTGCACTGCTCGAGACCATGTCTCGCCGCTCGCCAAAAGACCTCGCGATGACGCGCAGGGCGGCTGCGTGGATGGTGCATGTCCATCGGAATCAGGCGGATCGGCCCGACGGGTTGCCCTATGTCAGCCACACGGCCGAGGTGGCCGAGACGGTCCTGCGTTGGTGTCCGGACGCACCGGCAGAGGTCATCTGCGCCGCAATGCTGCACGACAGCGTCGAAGACCAAGCCGACGAGCTGGAGGCTCTGGGCGTGGGCGATGCACTGCAGGTCATCGAGGTCGGTCTGGGGCCCCTGGTGCGGCAACGCGTCGAGCTGCTGACCAACCCGGAATTCCCCGCAGATGGCGACAAGAACGCGCTCTATCTGCAGCATGTAAGCGAGGCGATCCGGGCCGATCCCTGGGTTGCTGCCATCAAGCTG
>CAYYHT010000865.1:0-3146 GCA_964471355.1 uncultured Enterobacteriaceae bacterium | reverse complement strand
CGAGCTGCTTTGCACGCTCCGCAATCTCGCTCGCAAGCCGCTCCTCCTCCTCGGCCATTGCGTCGCGCTGCACAGCGAGCGCCTCGTCAGCCGTCGGCTGCGAGCTGCCGACCCTCAGCCTGACCAGCTCGCTCGCAGCCTGAATAGTCTGCCTGGCGTGACGGTCGATCCCCTCGCCCCGGTTCGACTCGAGGTCGTCGAGTGCGGACTGTCACTGATGCCTGTGATCGACGTCGAGATGAACGACCAAGGGGACCTGCGCCGCGTGACCATCGACGGGCGCGCCCACGCTCTCGTTGCGGTCACCACCAACGGCAACGTGCAAGCCCACCTCATCGGCAGCGGGAAGCACACGAGCCGTGGCAACTGGGGCGACACCAATGTGCCCGCCATGGGCACATCACTCGAGCGTGAGCTGCACCGTCGTCTGGTCGACGACCTCACCAGCCAGATCGATCCGATGCCACGCCTGGTCGCGCGCCGCATTCATCCCAATGCCGAGGACGGCACAGCGCGCGCCTTGCACGCCCAGGCGGTCTTTGCCGAACAAGAGGGACAGCTGCTTCGCGCACGCTCCCTCGCACAGCGGGCCCGCGTGCTCGACCCCCACCCCAGATACCTCAACTACCTGCAGGAGCTGGATCGCGTGATCGCCAGCGCCGAGCCCACCGACTAAAGAACCTCACCCCCTCCTCTTCCCCCCTCCTGCGTCCCCATGCTTCTGTTCGAGAACGACATCACCGTCGCGGTGCTCGCGTCGGGTTCGCGTGGCAACAGCACCTACATCGGCGATGGCCGCCATGGAGTGCTCGTGGACTGCGGCGTCTCGACCGCTCAGATTCTTAAGCGCATGGACGCCATCGGACTCTCGGGCGCACCAATCGATGCGGTCTTGGTCACGCACGAACACTCCGACCACGTGGGCGCAGCACGGGTGCTCGACAAGAAGCTGTTCGCCCGAACCGGACGCCGGGTTCCATTCCACATGACCCGCGGGACCGCCGAGTGCCTGAACCGACGGGTTGTGCCCACCACCATCGAGACCGTGCAGCCGGGCCGCGAGTTTGTCGTCGGCAACCTGACCGTTCAGCCCGTTGCGGTGCCGCACGACACTCTTGAGCCGGTCTGCTACTCCATCGGTGCGGGGCCACTGCGGGTTGCCGTCATCACGGATCTGGGGCGGTCGACTCGCCTCGTGCAGCGGCAGCTATCGACGGTCGACATCGCGGTGCTCGAGTTCAACCACGACGTCGAGATGCTGATGGACGGCACCTACCCATGGCGCCTCAAGCAGCGCATCCGCGGCTCACACGGGCACCTGTCGAACCGACAGGCAGCGCAGCTCGTGGCGACGGGCGCCACCGCCCGCCTCAAGCACCTTCTGCTGGCGCACTTGTCCGAAGAGAACAACACCCCCGAACGCGCCCACGAGTGCGCATCGGCTGCCCTGCACCAGGCTGGTCTCTCGCGGGTCAACGTGACGGTTGCCCAGCAGGACGTCCCGACAGGTCCGGTGCGAGCAACGGCATCGGTCGCGGCTCCCACGGCCGCGCGTCCTCGCCAAGCGCCAGCCACACGACGGACGGCTCGTCAGACAACTACCCGACCGGCGCCAGTGACCGCACCGGCACAGATGGCGCTGTTCGGCTGAAACCGAGCGGTTCGAGGCGAGACGCAGCTCGCCCCGCCTTGGCGCTACTAGAACTAGGGCGTGGGCGGCATCATCAAACCGCCGCCGGAGCCGGGGCCGCCGAGGTTCTTCAAGATTTCATCGAGTCCGGGAATCGTGCTGTCAGCGGCCTCGGCGGGTTCTTCTTCGGTCACCGTGCCACGAGCGATCCAGCCAAAATTGGGTCCATCGTGTACGCGAAGCAGGTCCCCGTCTTCGTACACCACACTCAGACGCGTGAAGGCCGAGAAGGTGGGCCCTGCAGTGGCGGCGTCAGAAAAGCGGACACTCGTGGTGTCAGCGGTGGTCCACACCACATCGGCCGCGAATGCGGGGCTTGTCAGAAGCATGGAGGCTGCAATCAACCAGCGCATCAGGTCTCTCCGTCAGGTGCGTCGTCGTCGGCGACGGCGTCTGCTAACTCATGGGGGATGAGCGAGAACTCAGCCGTCACCTTGAGGGTGTGATTTGTCATCAGCTCTTTGAGGTCTTCGCCCACGCGAAGCTCATCAAGGTAGTTGCGCACCTCGCGTGCTGCGAGCTTGACCACTTCAGTCTTGGCCCAGTCAGAGCCCTCGAGCACAGAGCCCAGCACTTTCTTCGTGTCATCGGCAACCTCGCGCGGGTCGAGCAGCCGCCTTCCGAGCCGCAACAACCGGGCGCGGGTGCTGACGGTGTCCGGATCTTCACCATCTTCGAGGTCAGAGCCCACCGACCCGGAACCAGTGGTGTCGTCGGCCGCAGTCGGAAGCGGAGCCTCCGAGGTCACGTCGTCATTGATTTCCAGCTTTTGCACTTCGCTTTCGTCGATTTCGACGACGGGCTTGGCGTCTTCGGGTTCTTCGGGCATGCCCAGATGCTAACCCAACAAGCCCTCGATGACTGTCGCGGCGTCCTGGGCCGCCTCGAGCCTCGCCTCTCCGAGAGCGGCCGCATTCATCGCGTCCAGGCGCGCTCGATCCTTCATCAGCGTCTCGACGCGCCCGATCGCCGCGTCGAGCTCCCAGCCCGCCTCGACCAACACCTCGGCAGCACCAGCCTCTTCGAGTCCACGTGCATTCTCTTCCTGGTGGTTCTCGGTGACGTTTGGACTCGGGACCAGCAGAGACCCCCTGCCCACCGCGCACAGCTCGGCCAGGGTCGAGCTTCCGGACCGGCACACCACCAGATCAGCCGCCGCATAGGCCATGCCCATCTTGTCTTCGTAGCCCTTGAGCGTGACGCCAGGCGGCGGCTCACCCAGCTCACTGCAGACGTCATCGTAGTAGCGGGGGCCGGTCAGATGCAGCACTTGGTAGCCGCGGTCAGGCCGTCGTGCGCAGCCCATCGCCAGCTCATTGATGCGCACGGCTCCTAGTGAGCCCCCGACAAAAAGGACCACCGGTTGATCTGGTGACAGGCCATAGCTCTTGAGGGCCTCGGCGCGATCACCTGCGAGCACCTTGGGATTGACCGGCACGCCGACCAGATGGCGCGG
>CAYYHT010000864.1:0-3148 GCA_964471355.1 uncultured Enterobacteriaceae bacterium | reverse complement strand
AGCGCTGGGTGAGTGGATTGGAGGGCTCAGGGAGCGCTGCCGCGAGCTGGGCGTGCAGTACATCCCCGCGTGGACCACGGTGCCCGTGCGTGAGCTGATGCAGCGGCGATTGCGCCGAAACCGTGTGGTCGAGAGCATTCGCGGGGGTGGCCGTTGACCTTGACCAACCCCCTGGCCCTGGCCCTGGCAGCGCTGTCGCTGCCGCTCATCTTGGGGTTCTTGGACCGAAAGAAGGTCGTCGAGCGACCCGTCAGCAACGTGATGCTGTTCAAGATTATCAAGGCAAACACCGCCGCGACCGAAGGTTACCGGCGCCTGCGGCACCTGTTGGCTCTATTGATCTGCCTGCTGGCCCTGTTTGCCTTGGTGCTCGCAGCTGTGGATCCGACCACTGCGGCGCGAGAGCCGCGCGACCTCGTGGCCGTCGTCGATACCTCGGCGAGCATGGGGGCTGTGGGCGCTGACCAGAGCCAGACCCGGCTGCGCAGGGGCACAGCAGAGCTCGTCGAAGTCATCGAAGCCCTGGGCCCAGACGACCGTGTGGCATTGATCAGCGCTGGTCCACGGGCAGAGGTCATTGTCGGCCTGACCGCCGACCGAGAGCGGGTTGTCGAGATCTTGGGAGCGCTGCAGCCCCTCGGGAACAGCGACGGAGACGAGCTGGCCATGACGCTCGCCTCGGCCCTGTGCCGAAATCCAGAGCATGCGAGCATCGTTGTGGTCAGCGACGGGATCGCTGCGGAAGCGACGACCGCCTGCCAAGTTCATCACGTGGCAGTCGTCGAACCAGGGGAGAACAGCGGCATCACCGGCTTCACGGTGCGCGAAGCCGATGCACTGGGCTTGGTCGAGGCGCACCTGACCGTCGCCAATCACTCGTCTGCGCCTCGGTCGGTGAGCATCGAACTGTCCCAAGATGGCGTGATCTTCGACGTCGTGCGCCTGGACCTTCCCGCCAGTGGCACCGCCGATCGGCTGGTTCGCGCGTCGCTACCCGACGGCTCGGCGCTTGCCGCTCACATGACCATCGATGGCGAGGACGCCCTGGACGCCGACAACACGGCCTTTTCGGTGCGGACACCCGGAGCTCGCGTGAGCGCCCTGCTGGTGACGGACCGACCCCGGTCCTTTCTGTCCGAGGCACTGCGGCTGCACCCACGAATCGACTTGGAGGTCAGCACACCGACGCTGGCCGCGGACATGGCAGCTCGGGACCTGATCGTCGTCGACACCGCGTTTGTCGGCGAGCTGCCCTCGGCCCGAAAGGTGGTTGCCGTCGGCATTGACGGGGCACCGTTCGGAATCGAGACCCATCGCGCAGATTCACTGCCGTCCATCAACCGGTGGGCGTTCGAACACCCTCTGTTCCGCTTTGTCGACCTGGACGGGGTGCAGATCTCCACGGCGCCTGTGCTTGCGGTGCCCGTCGATGCCACTCCGCTCATCGACACTGCCGACGGAACCCTGGCCCTGAGCCGTCCATGGCGAGACGGCGAGCTGTTCTTCCTGGGCTTTCATCCTGATGATTCGGACTTCGTTCTGCGAGTCGCGTTCGCGAACTGGATTGCCAACGTGGCTGAGTGGGCGTCGGTCGAAGGGGCTGATGAAGTGCGCGCGACGGTCGGCGTCGGCGAGCGATTGGCTATCGCAGAGGACGGTCTGAGCCTGCGTGCCTGGCCTGCCGGAGAGGCCCGCGGGCTGCACGAGGTCGTGCCCGCGCCCGGGGTCTACTCGCTCGAGAACGCCGCTGGCCAACGCCGCGCACTCGTTGCCGCCAACCTGTTCGCCACTAACGAGACAGCACTTGGTTTGGGCACCTCCCCCACTCAGAGCGACCTGCCCGAGCCGACCGTCGGCCAGCGGCCTTGGCGGTGGGCGGTGGCCCTGGCTCTGTTGCTGCTGGCCGCAGAGTGGTTGTTGCCTGGGGTCTGGACCTTGTGGCGTCGCTTCAAGCCCCACACACGCCTGTGGGACCCCGAGAGTGTCGACGACCACAACCTGCCTGGCCAGTCTTCGGTCATCAAACCGACCCGGAGGGCCAGCTAATGCTCTGGACTTCATATTTTCAGGCGCCGAGCTTCCTGTGGCTGCTTGCCCTGTTGGTGCCGCTGGTCGTGTGGGATCTGCGCCGCGAATGGCCTGTCGATCGCAATCGGCGCGTCTTGGCTGTCGTCACCCGTCTCGCGGGCGCCGCTGCGCTGGTGCTCGCTCTGGCGGGCCCACGCCTGCACTACGGCTACCAAGCGGCCGATGTGGTGTACGTGCTGGACCGGTCTCTCTCGGTGCCCCAGCTGGCCTATGACCAGGCGCTCGAATCGGTGGCATCGTCGCGCTCTGGGCTGAACGGGCGGGACCGCAGCGGTCTGGTGCTGTTCGATGACAAGCCTGTGGTCGCGGTCTTTCCAGGAGACGAGTGGGATCAGCAGGCTGCCTCGCGGGCAGACGAACCCCGCGAAGGCACCGACGTCTCGGCCGCGCTGCAGCTGGCGCTGGGGCTGATTCCATCGGATGGCGCCGGGCGCATCGAGCTGTACACCGACGGTCGCTCCACATCTGGGGACCTCGACGCCGCGCTGGCCACCGCCAGAGCCCGGGGCGTGATGGTTGTGACCCACCCGCTGCAGCCGGTTCGCACCGACGCGAAGCTGACGGATCTGTCCTTGGCCGAGGCCGAGGTTCGACCGGGCGAGACCATGCGAGGCACGGTCGAGCTCGATGGCGGCGAGAGCGCTCGCGAGGGCCGCTTGGTGGTCTCGATTGCAGGCGAAGATGTGCTGGCCAAGAGGGTGACCGTTCCCGCCGGCGAGCTGCTGTCCGTACCGTTCGATAAAGCACTGGAGCCCGATGAGGCTCCGGGCTTTGTCGACGTGGCCGCTCGCTTTGAGCCCGACACCGGCGAGGTGCAAGAGTTTGGGGCTCGTCAGGTCGTGGGCCGTCGTCCGGTGGTGTGGATGATCACCAAGAACCCGCGCGAGATGCGCCCGCTCAAGCGCGCCTTGAAGGCCGAGGGCATGGCGGTCGAGCTCATCACCCCCGGCGGCCTCAAAGGGCGTGAGGGCGAGCTGGCCCAGGTCGATCTGGTGTACCTCGGGTCGGTGCCGGCAGTTGCCGATGCCCGCAATCCCAACGTGCTTCCTCCAGCCTTTTT
>CAYYHT010000863.1:0-3150 GCA_964471355.1 uncultured Enterobacteriaceae bacterium | reverse complement strand
CCCGGTCCCTGAACACATTAGCCGGTCCATGCGGTGATCTGGAAGGTACGCAGGAACCAGGTCACCACGTAGGGAGCGATGCGACGCCGCGTCCACGGCACGATGAACAGAAATCCGGTGATGTCCGTCAGCAGGCCCGGAGTCAGCAACAGCATGCTGCCAGCCAACACCAGAGCGCCCTCGGCGATGCCCTGGCCGACCTTGCCTTCCTTCATGTGACCACCAAGCTGCCGCAGCACGGCAAAGCCCTCTCGCTTGGCCAGCCAAGCCCCCGCAGCACCTGTGATCATGATCAGCGCCACGGTGCCCATGGGTCCGATGAAGCCCGAGACCGTGAACAGCAGGTACATCTCGATCGAGGTCGTCACGGTGAATAGCAGGAATAGCTTTGCCATCTAGCGCCCCTTCATCTGCCGCCACAGCGGCTCCAGCGCCTCGGCGCTCGTCTCGTTCACCATGCGGCCGTCTCTGGCCAGCTGGGTCTCTAGTGCCCGAAAGCGAGCCTCGAAGCGACTGGTCGCCGTCCGCAGAGCCGTCTCGGCATCGACGGGCAGGTGCCGGCCTAGGTTCACCAGAGTGAACAGCACGTCTCCGAGCTCTTCCCCGATGGCCTCGGCATCGCCGCTGGCAATGGCCTCGTCCAGCTCGCCGACCTCTTCGTCGAGCTTTGCCCGCACCCCAGCCACATGGGGCCAGTCAAACCCGACCACGCCGGCCTTTTCAGAGATGCGGTGGGCTCGAAGCAGGGCGGGAAGCGCCTTGGGCACCCCGTCCAGCGCCGAGGACTCACGCGGCCTTTCCTTGGCCTTGCGCGCCTCCCAGGCCGAGAGCCCGCCGTCGTCTTCTCCCGGCACATGGTTGGGGTCGAACACGTGAGGATGGCGGTCTATCATCTTGGTGCTGATGCGCTCGAGCACGTCGTCCATGGTGAATGCACCGCGCTCGGTGGCCATCTGCGAAAGCATCACGACGTGAAAGAGCATGTCGCCGAGTTCTTTCTTGAGCTCGCCGTCGTCGCCCTGCTCGATCGCGTCGAGGGCCTCGTAGACCTCTTCGAGTACGTAGGGAACCATCGACTGCGGGGTCTGCGCTTGATCCCAGGGACAGCCGTCTTTTGCGCGAAGCCTCGCTACGATCTGAACGAGCTGTTCGAACCGCTCCATCCGTGCCCCCGAATCAGTTAGCATCGCCGTCATCGCAGGCGAGGAGACGAGGTGGCCGAGGCACCCCCGCAGCAATTCGGGGAGTATCACCTGCTGGAGAAGATCGCGACGGGCGGCATGGCCGAGGTCTGGCGCGCTCGTGCGAAGGGACTTGCCGGTTTCGAGAAGATTCTCGTCATCAAGAAGGTCTTGCACAGCCTCATCAAAGATGAGGAGTTCATCAGCCTGTTCATCGACGAGGCCCGCATCGCGGTCCAGTTGCTGCACGTCAATATCGTCCAGGTCTTCGACCTCGGCGAGGTCGACGGCACCTACTACATGGCGATGGAGTACGTGCACGGCATGGACCTGTCGCGCCTGGTGGGACGCGCCCGTCACCTGGGACCCTTTCCGATTCCCCTGGCGCTGTTCGTGCAGACCGAGGTGCTCAAGGCGCTGGACTTTGCCCATGCTCGGCAGGGCGAGGACGGCGAGCCACTGCACATCGTTCACTGCGACATGTCCCCCCAGAACGTGCTGGTCAGCTACGCGGGCGAGGTCAAGATCACCGACTTCGGCATCAGCCGGGCGGCGTTTCAGGCCGAGGGACTTCACGACGTCATCCGCGGAAAGTACGCGTACATGTCGCCAGAGCAGGTGGACGGCAAGCATCTGGACGGTCGAAGCGACATTTTCTCCATGGGCATCGTCATGTACGAGTTGCTCACGGGAAGGCGCTTGTTCAAGGCCAAGACCCGCGACGAGACCCTGGCTCGTGTGCGCCGAGCCGAGGTGCCTTCGCCCCGCTCCTACCGTCCCGAGATTTCTGAGGATCTCGAGGGCATCTTGCTTCGTTCCCTCGCGCAGCATCCCGCCGATCGCTACCGCACTGCCGGCGACATGGTCGAGGACATGCAGCAGCTGATGGTTCGCGAGGGTCACCGGGCCAACAACAACGACCTCGCCGTCTACATGAAGGACGTCATCGAGGCCCACGGAAAGGCCCCCAAGAAGTCCCGCCACGACCCCCGTGACGCCGAGCCCAAGAACGTCGTTGTGCTGTGCGTCGAAGCCGCTGCTCCACCGCGTTCGCTGGCGACCCCGCGGGCCAGCTTGGCCACGCTCACCCAAGAGTGGGCGGGCATCGTCGCCGAGGCAGGCGGCCAGATCTGGGAGCGAGGGGAGGGCAGTCTGCTGTGCTGCTTTGTCGCTCAAGACAAGCTCAAGGACGCCATCAAGAGTGCCGTGGGCTCGGCGGCCTCGCTGCGCAAGGTCACCAGTCGCACCGGATACCGACTGTCCGCCGGAGTCGCACCCGGCGTCGCTCGGGTCATGCCCGACACCAACCGGCCACCCGAGGGCTGGGAACTGTCCGGTCCCTTCTACCTGGCTCGCTGGATGATGAACCTGTCTGCCCACCGCGGCCGCATGCTCATGACCGAGGTCGGTGCCCGACAGGTCAAGGGCAAGACGGCGCTGCTCGGACGCATCTCGATTCAGGGCAATCGGTACATCAACCTGTACGAGGTCGGCTAGCGGCGCTGCTACACTGTGGGCTCTGTTTTCGGAGTCCCCATGCGAACCAGTCTCTTGCTGCTCATTCCTCTTCTGACCTTCGGTTGTCGCGACGTCGAAGAACCTGTGCCTGACCTCGATGCCGATGGCTTCGATGCCGATGCGGACTGCAACGACCAAGAACCGTCGGCCTATCCGGGGTCCCCAGAAGCCTGCGATGGCATCGACAACGACTGCAACGGCATCATCGACAATGACCCCGCCGACGCGGTCACCTACTACGCCGACGTCGATGGTGACGGCTATGGCACGGCCAACACAGCCGTTGCCGCGTGCGACCAACCCACGGGTTTTGTCAGCGACAGCAGCGACTGCAACGACAACGACGCGACGTACTACCCCGGCGCCGTCGAGGATGACTGCACCGACAACAACGACTACAACTGCGACGGCTCGGTCGGCTACGACGACATCGATAACGATGGCTTTGCGG
>CAYYHT010000862.1:0-3162 GCA_964471355.1 uncultured Enterobacteriaceae bacterium | reverse complement strand
GCGGCGCCTGAACATGCCCAGAGGCTCGTTGTTGGCGGCCATCCTGCATGGGGACAGGGTCATCATTCCCCAGGGCGAGGACGTGATCCATGCGGGCGACACGGTCATCGTGTTGACCACGGTTGCGGCACGGCCATCGGCGGTCCGCCTGTTCAAATCGAGGGCGTTCTAGCGTTGCACACACGTCAGCGCGAGACCTGGCGCTCTGCGCTTCGTCCGGTGTCCTACGTGATTGCCGGCCTGTCATTGGCCATGGTCTTGTGTGCTGCGGTCGGCGGGCTGGCGCCATTCTGGGGACTCCAGCAGCGCCCGATCGACGAGGGCAAGTCCCTGGTCATGGCTGCAACCGCGTTGGTCACAGGCCTGGGTGCGGCGTTGATGTACACGTCGTCCGAGCCGAGCGCCGCACTCGGTCGCCGACAAGCCACGCTTGCTGTTGCTTTGATCTGGCTGACGACTGGCTTCTTCGGCAGCCTGCCCTTCATCTTCGATGCTGGCCTGAGCCCTGTCGATGCGTTCTTCGAGACCGTCAGCGGCTTCACGACGACGGGCGCCACCATCGTGCCGAACATCGAGAGCACGTTGTCTCACCCGCTGTTGTTGTGGCGCAGCATCACGCAATGGCTCGGCGGCATGGGCATCGTCGTGCTGTTCGTGGCCGTTTTTCCCGGTGTCGGTGTCGGCGGAAAACACCTGTTTCGCGGAGAAGTGCCAGGCCCAGTCAGCGAGGGACTGGTCCCACGCATTCGCGAGACGTCGGTGGTGTTGTGGCAGCTGTATACGCTGTTCACTTTGGTTCTCATTGCGGCTCTGTGGGCCGTCGGCGTGTCGCTTTGGGACTCGGTGAACCATGCGCTGACGACGCTGTCGACCGGTGGCTTTTCGACATACGACAGCTCGGTTGCGGGGCTCGGCAATCCATGGGCGGAGCTGGTGATTACGGCAGCGATGCTGGTGGCGGGCGTCAACTTCGGCCTGTATTTCGGCGCTGCCCGCCACGGCTCGTTGGCTGTTTTTGGCCGTTCGACAGAGTTTCGGGTCTATTTGGGTTTGGTCGGGGTCGCTACAGTGGGCTTGACCTATGCAGTGTGGCCAATGCACGGCGATGTGTTCACTGCGCTGCGAAAGTCGCTGTTCATGGTCGCCACGACCATCACCTCGACGGGGTTTGGCAATGGCGACGATACGATGGCCTACCCAGGGAGTGGACTGTCCATCCTCCTGTTGCTGATGTTCGTCGGAGGCATGGCCGGCTCGACGGCCGGCGGCATAAAGATTGCTCGAGTGACTGTGCTTTCCAAAGGGGCATGGGCCCACATCCGAACGAGTTTTCGCCCCTCGGTGGTCCAGGTGATGCGCATCGATGGCAAGCCTGTGCCGGCGACGGTCATCGTCGAAGTGGGCGCGCTGCTCACGATCTACTTGGCCTGCTTGGGATTGGGTACGCTTCTGATCACGCTGCTGGAGGGACATCACGGTGTGGGCGCAGACACCGCCTTTGGCGCCATGCTCTCCTGCTTGTCGAACATGGGTCCTGCTCCCTTCCACATCAACGCTGACAACTTCGCGGGCTACGGCTGGGGGGCCAAGCTCGTGTTCTGTGGTGCGATGATCCTGGGTCGCTTGGAGTTCTTCACGCTGCTGTCGTTGTTGTTGCCCGATTTCTGGGACGGGTTCTCCGTCAGTGCTGACGAGCCGACTGCATGAGTGGTCATAGCCATGGTCCCAAGGCTCCCCTCGATCCTCTGCGCAAGCTCGGCATCATTGGGGTGCTGGTTGCAGCAATGGTGGGGCTCTACTGGTTCGGCGAGCCGTCGGGTGAGTTCGACCCGACGGGCATGCTCGCCTTTGGCTTTGTCATTCTGGCCGCGTACACCCTCGGTGAGCTGGTCGAGGTCATCGCCCTGCCGCACATCACCGGCTACCTCATCGCCGGTGTGCTGCTTGGCCCCTCGGTCGCCGAGGTGCTGCCTGAGTTCCTGCGCGTGGCTCCGTTCGACCACGGCATCCTCAATCACGAAGTACAGGAACAGCTTGGGCTGCTCAATACCCTCGCTCTAGGGCTGATTGCGCTGACAGCCGGAGGTGAGCTGAAGGTCGAGGAAGTTCGACGCGGCTTGCTGCAGATCAGTGGCGTGTTGCTGGGCCAGACCATCACCATGATGGTGGCGATTACGGGCTTCTTCTGGGTCATCTCTGGTGGGGTGCCAGCCGTGTCCATCCCCGTTCTGATGCAGCTAGACACCACGTCGGCCATTGCCATCGGGGCCGCAGTGGCTGCGATCAGCCTGGCCACCTCCCCGGCGGCCACGATCGCGGTGATGAATGGCATGGCGGCCAAGGGGCCCATGTCCAGCACGGTCATGAGCTCCGTTGTGCTCAAGGACGTCATCGTCGTGGTGCTGTTCAGCGTCTTTAGTGCCATCGCCGGTGGCGCCTTGGCGGCCAATCCAGAGCTTGCCAACGATGTCGAAGACGTGCTGCACGGGTCCACCCTGCAGTCCTACCTCTTCTTCCACGTGGTGGTCAGCCTGTTGGTGGGGGTGTTGCTGGCCGTGCTGCTTGCCGCATACCTGCGCTGGGTTGCCCACGAGCACTTGTTGTTCCTGGTGGGCGTCATCTATGTGGGCTCCTACGCGGTCACCCATGCTCACCCGTCCATCGAGCTGGACCCCGTCTTGATGTTCATCGCCACGGGCTTTGTGGTGGCCAACTTCAGCAGCCAGGGCGAGACCCTGATCGAGACGCTGGAGCAGCTGGCACTGCCGGTCTATGTGGTGTTCTTTACCCTCGCCGGAGCCCATCTGGACCTGAACGGCGTGGTGCAAGTGGCTCCGTATGCCATCACCCTGGTGCTGCTGCGGGCCATCGCATTGATTGTCGGAGTCCGCGTCGGTGGCCTTGTGTCCGGTGCCGACGTGAACACCCAGCGCTACGGATGGATGGGCTTTCTGTCGCAGGCGGGAGTGGCCATCGCGCTGTCAGGCACCCTGCGTGGTGCCTATGGCGAGCTTGGTGGCCACGCCGAAGAGAGTGTCGGTGCTGCCCTCTCGACTCTGCTGATCGCAGGGGTTGCCATCCACGAGCTGGTCGGTCCTCTGGCGTTGAAGGTGGCCATTACCTGGGCCGGCGAGTCAGGCGACGCTGGACATGTCTCGGACG
>CAYYHT010000861.1:0-3167 GCA_964471355.1 uncultured Enterobacteriaceae bacterium | reverse complement strand
AGAGAAGCGCCCCGTTGGGTGTGACGAAGGGCGACTGGCTCGATGCGACAGCCGAGAACGTCCCGCTGGCGGGGTCGAAGACCTCGGCGCTATCAAGGCCGGTAGGATCTTCGGCGGGGTTTTCGTCCGGGTCCTGGCCGCCGGCAATCAACACCCGGCCATCCTTGAGGCGCACCATGGCGTGCGACCAACGGGGCTGAACCAGCGCACCGACCTTGACCCACGTCCCTTCCGCTGGGTTGTAGAACTCGGCGTAGCTCGGTGATCGGGTCCCACCGGCAAATAGCACTCGCCCATCGTCGAGGGGAACCCCGGTGCGTCCCGCGTGGGGGTAGAACGGATGCTCGGAGATGTCGGCGGGGTCGACTTCCGGCGCGGTCGCTGGCGTTTCGAGCGAGCCACCTCCCCCGCACCCCAGCATCAGCCCGACGACTCCGCCAATCAACAGCTTGCTCGACTGCATCCGTTCTGCTCCGTGGTGTGCCCGACGGCGGCGCTCAGCGCTTGAGAATCTCGGCGGAATCGAGCGGAGCCTGCTTGCCTTCGCCCCATCCACCAACCACGAGCACGGAACCGTCCGGCAGCGCCGCTGCGACTGCGTAGTTGCGAGCCTCCGTCAAAGGCTTCGCGACGGACCAGGCATTGCCGTTGGTGTCCCAGACTTCTACCTGCTCTCTGAGTTCTGGCGGCCGCTCGGAGCTGCCCCCGATGCGCCAGATCCGGTCGCCCGCCTCGAGCAGTGCGAAGCTTCCATTGTCGGTCGTGACGTAATCGCGAGGGATCTTGGGGGTGGACTCCCAGCTGTCGGTGCGCGGGTCGTACACGGCGGCGTCTGGCTCGTCGACCGTGGCGGACAGGCGTCCCGTGGCGAGGACGCGACCGTCTCGGAGAACGGCGAGGCGGCTGCTCCGCTTGCGCGGCGCGGGTGCGGTCTTGCTCCACGTTCCGTCCTTGGCGTCGAAGCGCTCCAGCTCGTAGGCGGAGCCACCGTTTCCGACGAGGGCACCACCCCCGACGGAAACGAAGTCATCGCTTCCGGAGCAGTCCGTCGGGGCGGGCGCCTCGGACCAGGAATCCTGGGAGGGCTCGTAGATCTCGGCTTTGTAATCTCCGAATTCGCATTCGACCACGAGTACCCGTCCGTCGGGCAGAAGTGCCCCCTTGGCCCTCAGGAACCTCGACTTGCTAGACGCGACGGTGGCGAACTTGCGGCTGGAGGGGTCGAAGATCTCCGCGCTGTCGAGGCCGATGGCCTCCTCGTTGGGGTTTTCGTTCGGATCCTGGCCGCCGGCGATCAAAACCCTGCCGTCCTGGAGGCGAACCATGGCGTGGGCCATACGCGGCTGCGCCATCGCGTCGACCTTCATCCATGTCCCATCCGCGGGCCGGTAGATCTCGGCGCCGTCCGACCAGCTGGTTCCTCCGGCGAACAGCACTCGCCCATCGTCGAGGGGAACCCCGATGTGTCCCGCGTGGGGATAGAACGGATGCTCGGAAATGTCGGCGGGGTCGACTTCCGGCGCGGTCGCTGGCGTTTCGAGCGAGCCACCTCCCCCGCACCCCAGCATCAGCCCGACGACTCCGCCAAACAACAGCGTGCTCACCTTCACCTGTTCTGCTCCATGCTGTGCCCGACCGCGGATCAGATGACCGCCTCTTCGCCTTCCTTGGGACCCGGAGGCGTCCCCAGAAGCTCATAGTGCCAGTGTTCAGGGGTGACCAGGTCTTTGCACGAACGGTACACGCCGAAGTACACAGCGATGGAGTCGATCATCGGGTCGAACAGGTTCGGGAAGATCCACTGCTGGAAGACGTCCACCGCAAGCCCCTTCAGGTGGTTGCTGACGCCGCTTCCATTCAGGATGTTCGGACTCCGCTCCTCTTCGGTCTCGTAGCCCTCCGCGGCAACCGCGTTTTGCACATGAACCTTGGCTGCATCAGCGCGCAGCGCCGGGATCAGGGCTTCGATGGTCGTGTCGTCGCCTTGAGCAGCCTTGACCTTCGCCACGTTGGCGGCGCTGACCCACTGGTTCTGGTCGCCGTCTCTCCCATCCCCGTCGATGAGCTTCCTGGCGAGTTCGGCACGGTTCTCTTTCGTGGTCAGTTTGCTGCTCGACCGTCCCGTGTTGTTCTCGCTGAACATCCACGCTGTGGACAGCTTGTGGGCCGTCTTTGGAGAGCGCATGCCGCTGGCTCTGGTCGTTGGCCCGGTCACAAGGCCCGCCCAGGCGATGAACTGCTGCATGCGATCCATGCGCTGTTTCAGCTTGGCGTCTACGGTCGTGCCGTCCATTGAGAGCTTCGACCAGGCGATGGTCGAGTTTGCTTGCGCTGCACCCGACAGCGGCTTGGGGGATTTGGCGAAGTCTCGTGCGGCCGCCAGCAGCGCACGCTGGTCTTCAGTGAAGGCCTTGGCGCGAATGGTCTCGTCGGCCGCGTCGAGGTAGGCCTGACCTTCGAGGCCGTTGAGCTGTTCGTACAGCTCGCTCGGTGTGTATGCATTCCCGCCCTCGCGGGACTTGGCCAGCTGGGTGTTGTTGCCCCCGCCGCCCTCGACGGTCGCATACTTTTCGCTGCGCTCGGCCAGGGTCGCATCCGTCAGGTTGCTGTGCGCGGTCCAGCCCCACTCGCGGTGCTGTCCGCTGTCGGGGTCGATGCCCTCAACCTTGCTGTAGGTGTGGCCGTTTCTCTCGTGGGATTCCACGATCTCGACCTCGGCTCCTTCCGGGACCGAGCCATCCGCCCGCTTCATCTGTGGCGGACCCGTGCGAATGAAGGCTTTGGGGTCGGTGACGATCCAGCGGCCGCTGTCGCCTTCGCCGGGGGCCTCGACCGTGTTCTCGGGAGCCTGCTCGTTTTCGGGAGCGTCGAGGGTCTGTTCCTCCCCGACATCGAGCCCTGCCTCCGTGTCCTGCCCACCAACGTAGCTACTGACGCTGTCGACAAAGGCCACTGCCCCTTCGGCTGCCGCATCCCGGAGCCAGCTGTTGGGGTTGTACTCGTCAGCCTTCTGCGCCACTTCCGCGACACGCCCGAGGGTGTCCCACCAGGTTACATCCTGCTCTTCCTGTGCGGGCTCGTCGACAAGCTCGTCGGGAAGGCTCGTCTGTTGAGCCATCACGTGCTTGGCCGCGCTGTCGAAGAGCTCTTCGTAGGGCTTGCCGTGC
>CAYYHT010000860.1:0-3168 GCA_964471355.1 uncultured Enterobacteriaceae bacterium | reverse complement strand
AACGCGCCCAGGTTGTTCAGCAGCACCCCCTCGGACCAGCTGTCGCGGAACTCGCGGAAGATGTCGTGTGCCTCGGTGTAGGTGCGCTCGGCCGCATCGAGGCGGTCATTTTCTTGGTACAGAATCGCGAGGTTGCCCAGCGTGCTCGCCGCATCTTTGTCGGCGCCGACCCCTCGACGCAGGTCCAAGGCGCGAATCAGCATGGCCTCGGTCTGGGACAGACGCGCCCCCGCACCGTGCCGCAACAGCGCGAGATTGGTCAGCACCCGGGCCATGCCTCGGTGCTCGGCCAGCGACTCGTACAGCGCCAGGGACTGCTCGGCGTGGGCCAGCGCCGCATCGGCCCGACCGCCTGCCGTGTCGAGCTGGGACTGCAGGAACAGCACCTCGGCCTGGGAGGACGAGTCCCGAAGCTGCTGAGCGAGGGTGCGAGCGATCTCGATGTCCGCCTCGGCCGCAGGCAAGTCGCGCCGGCGCAGCAGGTTGCCTCGACACAGGCGAAGCCGCAGCTCACGGGCCGAAGACGGGCCCGCCTGCAGGGCCGCGTCAAGGAAGGCGGCGTAGCGGGTTCCGTGGCCCTCGGACAGCAGCGCTTCGAGGGCAATGGCCGCGTCGGCCGCGTGGTCGGCCCACCCGTTGTCCAGGGCGTTGTGATGCGCCGCAACCAAGTTGTCGAGCTCGCCGGCCAGTCGAGTTCGGGTCGCGGGATCCCCCACGCCGATCAGCTGCTCGCGCAGGTCGAGCCCAAGCGGCACCACCCATTGCACGTGGCGCAGCAGCAGCGCAGAGCGGTCGACGGTCCGGCGCTCGGCGAACTGCCGAATGCCCTCGAGCATCCGCAGACGGCCGTCGCGCACCTCGAGCAGGCTGTGCTCCCTCAGCAGATCGAGGCAGTCGATGACCTGTGCATCGTCGACGCGCAGCACTGCCTCGGCCGCCAGCAGATCGAAGCCACCGCGAAAGACGCTGGCCTGGGCCAACGCACTGCGGGCGGGCGCCGGCAGCAGTTCCCACGACCAGCTGATGGCCGCGTCCAGGGTTCGGTGGCGACTGTGGCCGTCCCGCTTGCCGGTGCCCAGCGCGCTCAAGCTCTGCTCGAGACGTACGCGAAGTTGGTCGGCAGGCAGCCAACTGGCGCGAGACGCCGCAAGTTCGATGGCCAGCGGCAGTCGGTCCACAAGCTCAACGAGCTGAGCCAGAGCGGGACTGGCACCATCGACCCCAGAGCGCTCGGCGAACAGGGCAATGGCGTCTGCCGCAGGAAGGGGCTGAAGCGCGAGAACCCGCTCGCCTGCGATGGCCAAGCGCTCACGCGATGTCACCAAGACGACCAGCTCGGGGGCCTGGTCCAACCAGCCGGCCAAGGCTGCGGACGCGGTCTCGACGACCTGCTCGAAGTTGTCCAGCACCAGCAGTGTCGGCCCTCGGGCCATCAGCCCTCGCCCGACCGCCAGCGCAGCGTCCTTGCTCTCTCGCGCGTCGATTCCCGCCGCCAGCGCCACCGCATGGGTGACCCCGAGTGCAGTTGCCGTCTCGGTGAGGTCGGCGAAGTGGACATGGGCGGGACGGAAGCTGCGGCTGGAGCTGGCAGCGTAGTGCCGAACCAGGCGGGTCTTGCCTCCCCCAGGCGGACCCGTGATCGTCAGCACGCGGGCTCCCGAGGACAGGGAGTCGTCCAGCTGCTGCAGCTCGCTGGTGCGGCCGATGAACGCACTGCGGGCGTCGGTGAGCACCGCAGCCACAGAGCGCTGGACCGCCTCGAATCGATAGCCCTCGCCGTGCACGGTGAGCAGGTGCCGCGGCTCGCTGGGATTGGCCTCGACCTTGGCCCGCAAACGCCGCATGCAGATGTCTGCTGCCCGCGACAGCACCGAAGGAGCATGCCCCCACAGCTTTGCGTGCAGATCGTCTCGAGGGACCGTCTTTCCGGCGCGCTGTGCAAGGTAGGCGAGCACCTCGGCTTCCCTGGCCGTCAGCCGCGTCTGGCCGCCCTCGTGCACCACAACGCGGTGTACGAGATCGACGCGGCGATCAACAAGGACGAGTACGTCGGTCATGGCTCATCCTACGACTTGCAGTCCAGTCGACTGTCCGATCCGTCGCCGCCGCAACCGAGGCGCCAATGTCCTGCTCCACAGATCCATCGGACGAAAATAAAGCTTCTTCCATTGGCATGGCGGCTGCATCTCATCGGGGTGGAGAATCCCATGCTGCTGTTGCTGCTTTCATCCCTCGCGCTCGCCGAACCCGTGACGGCTGATGTGCCGCCTCCGCTGCCGCTTCCGGTCATGACCTTGCCGCCAGACGCCCCCAAAATTCGCGGGGGCGTGCGCGTCGGAATTGGCCTCGGCGCCATGGTCACGGCCCTTCCGGTAGCGTTGTCACTCGCGTCGCTCGACTCCCCAGTCCGGCGTGTCGCCGCCCCCTATGGCATCGCCGCCTACGGACTCGGCACGCTGGCCATGGCGACCGGGTCCGATCGGATCAGCCGCACGCGAGCCGCCCAAGATCGATGGCGCTACGAGGTCTCGATGAGCCCGAGCGGCGGCAGCGTCGGTGTGTCCGGCGACTTTTAGACGGGTCGCAGATCGGCCGCTCTCAGTTCCCCGAACGCCTCATCAGCGAGACCTGGCTGGTGAAGTAGCGGTCCTCAAAGTACTGCATGGGCATGTTGGTGATCTCAAACGTCACCGAGCACGCCTCGATGCCGCGCGAGTAGTACACGCTCTGGCTGCCCATAAACAGCGACGGCAGCGAGATGTGGTCGATGTCGAAGTCGCTATCGACAAGCGAGGCCTTGATCTGACCTCCCACGATGTTGACCACCTCGAGGGTGCAGTCCAGAGCCATCTCATCGATCTCTTCGAGCACCTGTCCCATCATGCAGCTGGCCACATGAAGCAGACCCCGCTCCGAGAAGGACATGGTGAGGGCACCGCTGTGGCGACCCACCAACCCAATGATCGCTGAGTACGGCTGGTTGCCAGCACTGGCTCGTCCCACGCCCACGGGCGAAGGGTTGATGCCGGCTAACTCTAGTCCACTGGCTGTTCCAGCGACCGTCGCACTCAGAATGGCTGCATCAATCCCGAGGATACCTGGATCCATCTTGCTTCCCTGTCCATCTGCTCATCGGCCATGTGGGGCATCCCCTTGAAGATCCACGTT
>CAYYHT010000859.1:0-3172 GCA_964471355.1 uncultured Enterobacteriaceae bacterium | reverse complement strand
TGGCGGTGCCGGTCTTCGACCAGCGGTGGAAGGCCCGCCATCCCAGCTCAGACCCACCGCTCTCGTCTTGGATGGCCATGCCGACGTTGCGCCAGTCGGGGTAGCTCAGGTCCGCTGGGATCGCTGCGAGGGCCGAGACCATATCGGGCGGCAAGGGGCGCTCGGCCTGGCGAATGGTTGGAACATTGGATGTTCCATTCGGGAACACTGGGTGTTCCACCTTGGAAGGGACTGGACCCGCGAACCTCTTGGTCAGCGCCGCTGGTGCCAGGACAGGCTTGAACCGGTCAGGGCCAGAGACCCATTCGTAGGCTTTGCCAGAGATATGGTTCGACGGGGGAGCGACGATGTAGCCGCCTGCCCCACGCACATCGAGGCCGGGGAGCCCCGTGGAGGGGCAGCCGATGGGTGGTGCGTCTTCGTCCCACGCCCAGATCAAGTGCCTCCCGTCCCCTCCGGTCGCTGCCTCGACGGTGGCTGGGAGCGGCCCGAGCTGGGCCAGGGCTTGCTCCCCGTCGATGTCCCCGTGCTGGTCGATGTCTAGCGTCCATATGCCGCTTGCGGGGCCGCAGGCTATTCCCAAGTTAGATTCAGGCCACATCGTCTCGAACCAGTAGCGGACCATCTCCTCTCGGTCGCTGGCGTTCTTGACGCCGTTCTTGGTTCGCGGGTGCTTGCCTGGCGATGAGCATGAGGCTAGCCCGCAAGTGCAGGAGCCGTCTGCGATGGAGTGCAGCGGCAGAACGTGCCACCCGAACTCGATGTACGAGAGGGCAGCGTCGAGCCTCGCCTTCACCGACTCATCTCCGAAAGCAGCTTGGCGAGGTCGAGCTTGGCGAAGAGCACCCGACCGCCGCGCTTGTCGCGGGACCGGAGCCGGCGGAGTTCACCAGTGACAACGCGCCGGCGCAGCGTGGCCGTGGAGAGCCCGAGGGCACTGGCAGCCTGCTTCAGGCCAACGATGGCTGGCAGGTGGTCGAGGAGTTGGAGTGCTTCGCGCTCGGCGAGGGGGGCGTCGGGAATGGGGGACATGGTCCGGGTTCCGGAGGGAGGTGATGAGAGGCCGCACAGCGCGGCCTTCACCAAATCCCCCCTTGTGTCCGGTTACATCTCCTTGCCCTGTCTTGCTCGTCTCCGTTCACTCACGTGTAAGTCAAGTGCAGGACGAGCGTTGCGGTGTTCACCTCGGGCTCGGCGCGGCTGACTGTCCGATTTTGGTGTCCGGTAATGCATGGAATCGGACAGTCTGGCAGGGCCCTACTGGTCAGTAGTGGCCTCGATGTCGCCGCTCCGAGTTTTCGCCCCCCTGGGGAACCTTCCCGCAGCTGATCCACGTTTCTCGCTGCGGAGTTTGAGCAGCGTGTTTGTGATCTCCCAATCGTAAAGCGTCCCCCGGCTGACACCCACTATGTCTGCGACCTCCTGTGGTTTTATGTGGTCGTCGTTGATAATCATCGAGATCGCCTGGCCCTGGGCCAGTGAGCGCAGCGTCTTCTTACTCAGCTCTACCTTCTCTCCGCCAGGCATGTCCACCAGCTTGAGAGCCTTCTCAACAAGGCTGTGCCACTCTGAGCGGGTCGCTCCGTCTAGAAGAGCGTAGGCCCAGGCCCGCGAGCCCCAGCAGATCTCCCCAGGCTCGGGCTCTGAGCCACCGTAGGGTTCACCATCGACCTCCAACTTCTCGTCAGACAGGAGTTGGTGCAGGTAGAGGACGTGCTGAGCGAGGAGCACCTTATCGCTCTTGTCCATTCCTGGCGGAATCCCGAGTCCCAGAAGCGCGGTGACGCACAAGCCGTATCGGTCGAGTCTGAGGACACGAAGGCGGCCCTCACCTGCGTGTGGGTCCCGTTGGAGGATGTCTCGTGTGTAGTCGGCGAGTTCCTGCTCGCTCATCCCGGCTTTGCCGACACTCATCCGCGGCCTCAGCGACGGGTCTTGGTCACGGGCACGATCAAGTTCGCGGTCACGTTCTCGGACTGCCTCGGGTGACCACTTCTCCTCCCACCATTTCTTGATCTCCAAGCTGGCAGGGGTCGGGTAGACGGCACGGAGCATCGCGGCTCGCACTCGCTCTGCCAGCTCCTCCTCTGCGCTCGTCGGGTGCAGGTCGGGCGGTACGAACTCCCAACTTGTCGCCATGAAACGCAACTCGTAGTACCGCTCTAGGCTTATCAAAGCAACTCCTCGGACGGGCAGGGGTTGCGGCTAGCATCGAGAGATGTCGGGCGCGTTGCCTGCGCTAAGTGATCAACACCGTGCCCGACCGTGATGGCAGCCTGAGCTTGTCGGAAGTGGCGACCACGTGGGGCGAATGGCACGGTCCCGGGGGTACTGCCCGGGCACCCGACAGCCTAAATGACTGAACGGGCCGAGTCAGTTTGCGGTTGGAGGGAAACCACACAATTGAGTGCGTTGGCTACACTGCTTGACCACCAAACAAGGGAGAACCGAAGATGAACACCAAGCACATCGTCGCCATCGGCGTCATCGTGAGCATCGCTGCGCTGGCCGGGCATCGGCAGGCTCTTGCGCAGGTTCAGGCTGTGCCGACGGGCTTCATGAACCGGGGCTCGGCTCAGGGGTTGTTGGTTCCGGGGCAGAGCATCTGGCCGAAGCCGGGGGACATGGTGACGATTGATTCGTGGAACCTGGCACCTGTTGGATCGAGGGTGGTTGACTTGCCCGTTGGCCAACTTGTCGACATCTTCTCCGTGCCAGCGGACAAGGCGTTTGTGGTGACACACATCCAGCACAGAGCATTTTACGACACGAGCCTTGTCGAAGACAACGTGGGCGTTGTCACCGTCAAACGGCTTCTTCCGGCTACCTCCCCGAACTTTGACTTGGTCACTCGTGACTACGGCTACCCAATGGGAGTGGTGTTCGCACCAGGCTCCACGGTGAGTCTCTCCAACGCCCTGAACACTCAGGGTGCGTTTGTAGAACTGAATATCACCGGGTACTTGGCGGCTCCCTGACTGCTCGCGCTACAGCAGAATAGGGCAGCCATTTGGACGCACTTCGGGCTGGCATCGTGGCGATGGTGCGGGGGCAGGGCCGGAGAGCTGACCCTCGCGCAGCGGCACAGGCCCCAAGCTAAGACACCCTAGCACGGGGCGGGCACCAGCTCACACCACTCAGAACCACGATCTGGGTACATCAAGGGGGACCT
>CAYYHT010000858.1:0-3173 GCA_964471355.1 uncultured Enterobacteriaceae bacterium | reverse complement strand
TGGGCGTCGACGGTCTTTAGCCAGCGTTCTTGGTCGCCTACTGGAAGGGTGGCGACCTTCATGACATGGCTGACGGGAATGCGTGGCCAGCGGGCCAGAGGCAGACGGTTGTCGAGTTCGTAAACCTGCAGGGAGCGGGTCAGGCTTGCGTGGCTGACGTCGATGTCTTTGAAGGTGGCGAGGGCGCGCAGAGAGATGGCTCCGGGTCGGCCCTGGCGGAAGGCGTCGAGGTCTCCGTCGAAGCACTCGCGCAGGGCGATTTCGGCGATGGCGAGCTGTTTTCGAAGGCCGGTATTTCGGTTGATGCGATTGATTTGCCGGACGGCGATGGTCAGGCGCTTTTGTTGGGCTCGATCGAGGGGGGTGGCGGGCGGACGGCGTGGGCCTGAGGGAGTTCTTGGCAATCGGGACCTCCGGAGAGTGGAGCTTAGCGTGCTTTGCGGGGGCGTTTCTGGTTGTTGTCCTCGCCCACGCTTTCGTGGGTCCGGGGTCAGGACATGGGTGACACATCAAGGTCAGGACATGGGTGACACCCTCTCGTGGGGGGTTCCATGCCTTGGCCCGAGAGGTGCACCTTGAGTTCAAGAGAAGAGTTCATTCATCGGATGCTGGATCCTCACCGTGTCGAGAGCATCTCGGCGCTGTGTTCGGAGTACGGAGTCGCGAGGAAGACGGCTTACAAATGGCGGAAGCGCTATTTGGAGGAGGGTGATAGTGCCGCACTGTCGTGTCAAGACAACGTCAACGGGGGACTCCGAAACACTGCTCCCAAGTCCAAAATCCGGCCGCCAATTCAACATATTGACCGCGGGTTCTTGCGCTCGGCGCCAGGCAGCGGGCCCGCGGCGATCGCAGCCGAGGCTGAAGATGCAGCTTCAGACGCACTCCAGTTGCGGTTCATTGCGCGCACCAGTGCCGCAGGACGCACCAAAGGGGCGAAAACGTAGACACAGCCGGCACAGGGAGTGGCGACGGGAGTGCTTGGACGCTGCGGACGATCGACGCCGACGCCGCCCACTTCCGCGTTCTCGAGCTCTGGGATATTGAGGGTGACGGCGATGTCGACGTCCTGGCTGCTGGCGAGCTGGGCGTTTGGTGGTGGGAGAATCAGGACACGGCGGGGCCGGGCACTGGGGACGGGCTCTCGTGGGTCGCGCGCCGAGTCGACGACCGCGGCGGCTTGCTCTTCGACGGGCTTGAGCTGGTTGACGTGGATGAGGACCCGAGCCACCCGCGATGAAGTCCCGTTCGCCGAGCGTCGCGTCGTGAGTCATGCCCCCCCCCCACATCCTCCGATCATGTCCGCTGATGCGGCCACGAATCAGACGTCTGCTACAGTCCCCGAATACGTTGGAGGGAGCTGGAAGATGTCCATCGACTACACGCTGGACCTAGAGGATTTCCAGATGGTCAACGTCAGCGCCTACGAGAGCGTTGCAGCGGCCAGAGCCGGGATCTTGGAGACTTTTGAGGACTGCCAAATCGAGGTGCCTGCCGCCGATATGACCGAAGAGGAGCTCCTTGCTTTGCCTGGACATGTGCTGTTCGGGTACCGGTACGACCGAGACCTCTCGCTCTCGGTGTTTGCGATTCCGGAATCGAAGCTCAGTGAGGCCCTCGCGGCTGCCTTCGTCGCTGCGGACGGCCGAGCTTATGAGTTCCACGAGATGAGCCTTGGAAATGACCTCGCCAAGGCGTTCGTGCGAATCGACACCGCGATGGGCACCGAGGGCTTCGACAAGTGCATCGAGGGCTTCGTCGAGACCATCGACGATGGCGACAAAGATTGCCTCGCCGTGTACCGCATTGCCTTTATCGAGGATGAAGAGGACTACGAAATCGCGGAAGGTGCCTTCGATAAGCGGTTCGTGGCTTCGTATGAGGTGCAGCGGGTGCAGTAGCTGCGGCTTACGTTCGTCCAGGATGGCAGAATCGAGCATGCGCTGCGTTGTCCCAGCTGCCATGGACGGCTCGCAGTCCGGCAAGTCGTGCGAGGCGTCTGGATGGCCGGTCGCCTCCTTGAGTTCTTGCTCCCCACCCCCAGGTTCGGCAGCGAGCTGTTCCCTGCTCGCGCCAGGCCTACCCGAAAACCGTCCGCCTGAGCTTCCCTGCCCTCGATGGCGGGATGGGCTCGTGCGTCTCGACGCCAAGCACTGGCCCGAACTGGCCATAGCACTCGTTATCGGCGCCGAGAACGCGCCCGCCGGCTACCCCGGGCGAGCTGCATCTGTTCCCGAGGTCGATCCGAACGATTGTGAGCAGATGGACTGAGGGCGCTGCGTTCCATGCACAGGCACGGTCGCGGCGCTTGAACGGGAATCGGGCTGTGATCGGACTTGCGCCCGCTCCCAGTGAAGCTCGAAGCGGACATCGCTCAGGGCGCCCGGGACACGGTCTCAGGGGCGCACAAACCAGCTGGCGGCGATGGCGTCGAAGACCTCGCGGCGCTTGTCGAAGGTGGAGCGATGACAGACGCAGGTGAGCTGGTAGAACACCTCGTCACGAGGGGCGTAGGCCTGCAGCACGCGCGCCTGTGCAACGCCTTCGGGTCGCTCCATGTCGAAGTCTCCGACGATGCTGCGTCCGGGAGCGCCAGCCACGGAGCCGTCCCACTTCTCGAGCACGGTGATGTGACTCAGGTCGAGGTCCTCCTCCAGGCGCTCCACCCGTTCTTTGCGGTTGAGTCCAGCCCACGAGGGCATGCCGACGAGCATGACGTTGCAGTTGGCACCGTCCGCTGGTTCGTCGTTGGCGACCGCCTGCACGTGGGGGTCATCGGTGATGGTCCATCCTGCGGGAAACGCGATGGAGATCGCATCGGCGCCCGACGTCGCCAGTTCGACCGACCTACCGGGTCTCGGACTGGATCACCCGTCTTCGCGAAGCCAATGCATGGCATCATGCCGTCATGCTGCCTCTTCTCCTGCTGCTCTCGGGCTGTCTGTACGTCGATGACGACGCGCACAACCTGCGGAAAGACGCAGACCAAGATGGCGTGCTCGAGCCCGACGACTGCGACGACACCGATGGCGAGGTCGGCGTGCCAGGCGTCTGGCATCTCGATGCGGACGGGGACGGATATGGGGACGACGGCGACTCGATGGCCGCTTGCGACGCACCGGATGGCTACGCGCCGGTGGACGGTGATTGCGTCGATACGGACGCCACGATCT
>CAYYHT010000857.1:0-3177 GCA_964471355.1 uncultured Enterobacteriaceae bacterium | reverse complement strand
CCGCGACCTCTCGGGCTCGATAGTCCAGGTGCACAGCGGCGCCCACAAAGGCATCGGGCACGCGGCGAGGTGCGCTGTCAACGCGTCCCTCCAACACAACCTCCACATCGGTGAGAATCGGCTGGCCAATGCGTGCGGGCAGCGTGGTGGGGTCATCGATGATCTCTCCCCGAGCTTGCTCGGTCTGCTTGCCTAGCCACGCGAGGTCGCCATTGCTGCCCACCGGAACGACGAACAAGCGGCTGTGTGCCAGGTCCAGATCGGGTGGCGGCCCCCACCAGCCGTAGCCACCCCAGTTGTAGGCGCGCTTGCCCTCTGAGACCATCACCACGATGCGCATGCCTCCATCGGTCGGGGCGCCGGTGACCGCCAAGTCGAGGCCGGCCTGGCGAGACGAACTGGCTTGACGAGAGACGTCGTCTTGCAGCCATTGCTCGATGCGTCTCAGCGCGGCACCGTCGGGGTTGCGTGGATAGGTCAGTGCGCGAGCGCCGGTGACGAGGTCGAACACGTTCAGCGCCTCGTCGGGGCCCAGGCCCGCCGCCACTTCCTCGATCATTGGCAGTGCGACGGCAGCGGACTCGTGCCCCCGCTGCACGACAAAGATCACCGTTCGGGGAAGCGGCTCTTCGATGGCCATTTGGGCGCTCTCGAAGACCAACTCGACATCATCGCCGCGAACCAACAGCGCTGCCCGAGGTTCGCTGAGATCCGGCGCCCAAGTCAGAACCGGATTGCCCCCGACGACGGACACCACCCCCGACATCACGCTGCCCCAGTCTCGGACAGCAACCGATGCGGACTGCCCATCGACGAACGCTTCGTTGACTGGCAGGCCATCGGCGACCTCGATGGTGAAGGCGACTGCGACCGGGTCACTCCACGGCTCAAATGCGCCCGCAAGTCCCAGTGGCAGCTGCAGCTCGCGCAGCCCACCATCGGCGTCCAGCGCTTCGCTCCAGAACACCTCCACCTCCAGGTCAAAGGTAGCCCCGACCCGCAGTGCCACCCCCGTGTCGACGGGCCTGGCCCCCGCTACTGGACGGCGTCGCCAGGTCTCGGCTTCGAAGGTGTCGCTCCGCAGATGAATGCGCTCGGGGTGCATGCCCTCCGGCAGGTGCCAGACGGCTTGTGCGGGGGTCTGGTCAAAGCGCTGGAACAGGGTGAACCAAGCGCGCCCGGCAGCGATGTGGACAAAGATCTCCACGTCCTCGGGAGCGAGCTCACCCTGATCGTGCGAGATCAGGGGCATGTGAGCAGGTGTTGCCCAAGCGGCAAGGCTGGCGATCAGGAACGTGACCAAGGAGTTCCTCCAGCAGCGACCGACATCGACAAGGGACCTCAGTTCCTTTGGTGTGGGTGATTGACCGATTGATTACGCTGGCCACATGAGCCGATTCCTCACTGGAGAACGCGTCTATCTGCGGGCAGTCGAAGAAACCGACCTGGCACGGGCCCACCGCTGGATCAACGACCCCACGGTTCGTCACTTCCTGCTCGCCTGGCGACCGATGGAACTGCTTGCCGAGAAGCGGTGGTTCGAGGGCTTCGACAGGTCGATGGCACCCTCGGGACTGCGGTTTGCCATCTGTCTTGTCGAAGACGACCGCCACATCGGCATCACCGGCATCGAGGGCATCGATTGGATCCACCGCAGTGCCAGCACAGGCACCCTGATCGGCGAGACCGACTGCTGGGGAAAGGGCTACGCGACGCAGGCCAAGGCACTGATCGTCGCCTTCGCGTTCGAGGAAATGAACCTGGAGCGGCTCAATAGCTCGGTCTTGGACGGCAATGAAGCAAGCGCGCGGCACCTGCTGCGCAACGGCTACCAGGTCGAGGGCCGGCAACGACAAGCCCGCTACAAACAGGGGAAGTGGCACGACGAAGTCCTATACGGGCTGCGACGCGACGACTGGCTAAGCGCTCGAGCGGCTGTCAATCCGAGCTGATTGTCTGGTGAATCGGCAGTCGCATGGTGAATACGGCACCCTGGCCCTCGGTCGACTGCGCACTCACCGATCCGCCGTGGGCCTCGACCACCGCGCGAACGAGCGCCAGGCCCAGGCCGGTGCCCTTGCTGTCTCCGCGTGTGGTGAAGAAGCGCTCAAACACCCTGGGCAGCGCATCGGCAGGTATGCCGGGGCCCGAGTCAATGACGTCAAGCACGGCATCGGCACCGTCGATTCGCGTGCGAACCGTGACTTCGCCGCCATCGCCAGCGAACGAGGCGGCATTGACCAGCAGATTGCGCAGGGCGAGCTCGAGCTGGCCGGGGACTCCGAACACGCTCGCCGTCGCCGTCCGGTCCTCTATCCACAGAACAGCTTTGTATCGTTCGTCGACAGACAGGGCGTCGGTGAGCCCTGCGGCTAGCGCTCCCAAATCGACCAGGGCTCGTTCTTGGTCGTGCAGGCCGGCCTCGGCTCTGGCCAGCTCGAGCAACCCGGTGACCAGCTCGTCGAGTCGCTTGCTGCTGCTGTCCAAGATGCGCGCCAAGCGCTGTGCACGCTGCTCGTCGATGGCTCCGGCACTGCCGAGTGACTCGGCTGCAGCGCGAATGGCCGCGACGGGATTCTTCATCTCGTGGGCCAAGTCGGCCACGAAGCCCTCGTTGGCCTGAGAACGGTCGCGCACGGCTTCGAGCAGCGCATCAAATGCGTTGGCCAGGTCCCCGATCTCGTCGTCACGTGGCGTGTTGATGGGTGGTGCGGAGAGGGGACGGTCAACGCGAGAGAGCGCTTGGTCTCGCAGTCGCTCAAGGGGCAGCACCCAGACCCACCCGAGCCACCAGCCCGCCAACAGGGCCAGAACGCACACAAACATCGTCAGCTTCAAGATGGGGTAGCGCGCGTCGTAGAGGCTGCGAATCGCCCGACGAGAGCTCTGCTGCACCAGCACCACTTGGCCGTCCGGCAGCGCGACACCCGCCTCACATACCAGCAGGCTTCGATTCTCGACAGAGGCGCAGTGGCTGAAGCGTTGTTCGGCACGAATTGACTGCAGAACTGCGCGGTCGTTCACCGGAGGCTGGGTGGCATCCCACTTCGGCAAGCTCGGAGCTCCAGCGCCGGTGACGAAGAACTCGCCCACTTGGTAGAGCATGCCCTCGGGGGTCTCGTGGTCGTTGTCGTGCACCACACTTCCGGACGGGTCGACGATGCGGACACGAGCCGA
>CAYYHT010000856.1:0-3193 GCA_964471355.1 uncultured Enterobacteriaceae bacterium | reverse complement strand
ATCGGCGAAGCGGGCAACGACTTCAGCCTGCATGTGGCCCATGGTGCTGCTGCATTCAAGAGCACCGACCCCGACACCGAGCGCATCTGGTGGCAGAACGTGGGCGTGCATCAGAACCTGGCTCACGCGGTGCACCCCGATCCGATCAGCGGCGCTCACTGCTGGCTGCAAAAGGCGACCAACGTGCGCAAAGCGGCGCCCGGCGAGTCCTACGGCGAGATTCATGTCAGCACGACCCGCTCGATGGAGGTGTACCAGCAGTGGCGGTCATGGACCCGGCCAGCGTCGACCCACAGCCCCGATGGGACCCGTCGCCCCTATTGGCTCAAGCGGCCGCTCAAGCCCGTGCGCAAGGCCTATGACCTGCCGGAGAAGGAGTGACCCCACGCCACCATGCCGAGGCGCGTCATCGGGCCTATTCGCTGCTGGCCCGGCTGTTTACCAAGGGGCTGTGCGCCCAGACCCGGGCCATCGTGGCAGCGCTGCCCGAGCTGAACGATGCAGTCGGCAGCGAAGATGAAGAGGAGTGGGCGGCGCAGCACTACGCGGCCGTTTGCCACGAGGTGTTCCCCTACGAGAGCGTGTTTGTCGGGGACGGCCAGCTGGGGGGCGAGGTGGCCAGTGCGGTGCGCGCGGTGCACGAGCGCTGCGGCCTCAATCCGACCGAAGAGCCCGACCACATCGGGGCCGAGCTGGCCTTGTTGGCCCATCTGTGTGCGGCCGAGCGCGATGCCCATGCCGACGACGCGGCGGACGAGGTCGCGCGCCTGCAACAGCTTCAGCGCCAGTTCCTGTCCCAGCACCTGCTGCGATGGCTGCCGACGCTGGTGGTGGCGCTGGTGCGCAGCGACGACGGACTGTACGCCGCCGCTGCCCGGCTGACGGCAGAGCTGGTTGGGGACCATGCCTCAGAGCTGGGTGCCACGGTCGAGGCTGCAGACGCTGAGTCCGGGCTGGCGGGGGTGTTGGACAACCCCAAGACCGGCATCAAGCGCCTGTGCGGGGTGCTGCTAAACCCGACGGCGACCGGCTTGTTCTGGGGCCAGCGCATGCTGGGAGAGCTGGCAGCAGACGCCGGCGTGCCCGAGGGCTTTGGCACCCGAAAGCGCAAGCTCGAGAGCATCGTGTTTGCGGCAGTGGACCATGATCGCGTGGTTCCACTGATGGAGCGCATCGTCGCGGAGGTGGGGACTTGGCAAGCCCACTACGACGAGCTGGCCGTGCTGGGCCTGCCGACGCAGCTGTGGCGGGGGCGATTGGTTCAGGGTCGAGAGCTGGTGCAGGGAGTACTGCTGGCCGTCGACGATGTTGAGGTCAGTTCACCGCAATAGCGCCTGCTGGGCGATTCGGCTGAAGGCTGGAACGTGCCGGTCTTCGTGCTTTCTCAAGAAGGTCAGCACCGCGGCCACATCGGCGTCTGCTCGAACCAATGCTTCGACATCTGCAATGTCCTGTGTTCTGGATGCGCGAAGCTTCATGAGCACCAGCACCTCGATGCCCACCACAGGGACCTCTCCCGCGGTTCCCTGAACCAGCTCGGCCGCCAACACCGGATCGTCGGGGAGGGCCGCAATCAGGTCGATGACCCCCCACCGGACGACCTCGGCGAGCTGTTCTCGGAAGGTCAGCAGCGGGGACGTGGTCTCAAACGCTTCGGCACCAACGATGAAGTCGACGTCCTTTGTCGCACGAGGATGTCCGTGCAGACCCACTGCAAGGTCGCCGACCAGGGCGTGCGGGACGCCCAGGGCCGTGAGCGTGCCAGATACGCGCAGTGCGTCCTCAAGCACCCGAGTGGCAACGACCCGCTCCAGCTCTTCCCAGCTCACTTGACCACCAAGGCGCGGGTGCCGTCCGGGTAGCGCACCTCTGCATGAACGGCGGGCTGGCGCGGCTGTGGGGAATGTCCCCGTGGGGCGCTCAGCGTCGGACGTTGCGGGCGGCGTGATGGAAGAGGTGTGGCGCCCAGTGGCCCCAGCAAGAACCCGGGAGGATCGAGTGGCAGGATTTCGGCGTCGATCGTCACCCGACTGAGGTCCCAGTCCGACTGCAGGGCCAGCCATTGCTCGGGCTCCATTCGGAAGAATAGGCCCAGGCGGTGGGCTGTATCGGCGCTGATGCTGCGCTTGCCCGCCAGAATGTCGGACACTCTGGAGCGGGGCATCTGGCACCCAGCAGCGAGGGCGGACGCAGAGAGACCGAGCGGCTCGAGGAACCGCGTTCGCAGGAATTCGCCGGGATGTGCTTCGGGGTGGTGCCACATGGCTGTCCTGTATCGCAGGACATTGTGTCCTGCAATTGCTCAACCCATCCGCGGCTTCGTATTGGGCTGGGACACAACTCAAAAGTGACGTATTCGACACGATTTTAGTCGAAAATACATCACTTTTGCGTGATATTATGGTGGCATGCAGTCCGTGCTTCTCACCCCTTCCGATGCCAGCGAACTGATCGGCGGTCGCACGCGCGCGGCTCGTCGCCGCAAAGGATGGACGCAGGCGCAGCTTGCAGAGCGCGCTGGGGTGTCCGTCGCCACGGTCTCTCGGCTCGAGGGTCAGGGCACCGCGCAGCTGACCAACTTCCTGCGCATCCTGACAGCCCTGGGTCACCTCCGAGACATTGACGCGGTGCTTGCGACTCCGGCTGCGCGCACCATGAATGAGCTGCGCAACCTGTGATGAGGGAGCTGCGCGTATCGCTCCACCTCGACGAGCCCGTGTTCGTCGGCATTCTGGCCGAGCGGGACGGCCAAGTCTATTGGGAGTACGACGCGGAATTTCAGCGCAGCGGACGGTCAATTTCACCGTATCTGCTTCCGCCGTCGGCGGGCTTGCATCGCCACGTGGCCAAGCCGGGTGTACCGCTGCCAGGTGTGTTCTCAGACTCGCGTCCCGACGGGTGGGGACTCAAGCTGCTTCATCGCAGCTTTGCTGCTGTCTCGCCCTGCATGCGGCGGAGGTCTACAGCGGTCACACCACCGAGACACTGCCGGAGTTGATCCGGGCCGGCGGATCCCCCGGTGGGGCTCGGCCCAAGGCGTTGATTGGCCGACGCGACGACCAGTTCTGCCTGGGCGAAGGCGTGCTGCCGTCTGGATTTTCTCCGTGGATGGTCAAGTTCGCTCGACCCCAGGACGATCCGGAATGCGCGCGTCGCGAGCTCGCGTGGATGCGCCTCGCCGAAGCTGCGGGCC
>CAYYHT010000855.1:906-3211 GCA_964471355.1 uncultured Enterobacteriaceae bacterium | reverse complement strand
GACGGCCAGACAGGAGGAATAGAACTTGGCGCTGAATGCGTCGCCAACACCGAGAGGAACGAAATGCAAGCTCATGATGCGCGGACCTTAGCACCGATTCATACGCGGTTAGTACATGCCCATGACTACGGTGCCTCCAGGCGCAGATCGGCTGATCGTGTGCATCAGCGACATTGAGATGGGTGCGGGTGGCGTCACAGACGACTTTCCGCATCCGGTTTGGTTGGCGCGCCTGATCGATGGCTACGACGACGTGCCTGTCAGCGTCGACTTTGTGTTCAACGGCGACACCTTCGACCTGCTCAAGACCGCGATGAACGACGGCAGCCACCCCCATCACATCACTCACGAGGTGGCGTGCGAGAAGTTCGGCCGCATCCAAGCGGCCCACAAGCCCTTCTTTGACGCCATGGCCCGAGCCCTGAGCCGGTCCGACCGCCGGGCCCTCTTTGTGCTGGGCAACCACGATCAGGACCTGCTGTTTCCCGAGCTTCAGCGTGATGTCACCCATCGCATCGGGGGCAGGGCCGAGTTTCCGGGGTTCTCTGTGGGCATCGGGGACTGCTGGATCGAGCATGGCAGCCAACAGGACCCTCTGTTCCGCGTCGACCCCGACCAGCCTTTTGTCATGGTCGATGGACGGCGATTCCTGGCGTTGCCTTGGGCCGCTGTCGCTCTTCTGGACGTCGCCATTCCGCTACAGCCGCAGCTGTACCACTACGACCGGCTCAAGCCGCGTGACCACGTGCTCGATCTGCTGCCCGAGCTCAAGGACCTATTGGCCAATGCCTACTGGGAGTATTGGACCCGCGACTCCTTTGATGATTGGTTCGGCGGCGGCCACGACCCCATCAAGAAGCTGGACTGGTACAGCTTCCGCGAGATCATGTACCGGTTCAGCTCGTCGGACATCGACGTGCACAACGAGGCCGATTGGCTGGCTCGCATGAAAGCGGACAAGCGCTACCGCGTGTTCTTGCTGGGGCATGAACACAAACCGAGCTGGGTGGCCTGGGGCGACCGAAAGGTGCTGCGCACGGGCGCCTTTCGCAACGAGTACATGGTCGAGAACGACGGCCTGCAGCAGACTCCTCTGCCCAAGGTCTACGCCGAGATCTGGCAGCGTGACGGCCAGACCATCCAGAGCGAGCTGGTCGAGCGCGCCTGTCCCCCAGCTCCCGAAGGCTACGTTCCGAGCACGATCTATGGTGCGCTCGGAGCCATTCGCCGACTGCAGCGCAGTGCCGCCCATACCGCCAGAGTTCGGGCGGCGCGCGAACAGCAAGAGCGCCAAGAAAAGGGCGGCATCTGGCCGTGGAGCTCCTAGAAACCGTCGCTTAGGGCAGTCGGCCAGGCACCACATACCAGCGCGCCATCGCCCAGGTGCCGGCCAAGGTCAGCACCGTGGCGAGCGCAAAGTGGGCGCCGTAGCCCAGCAGGTCCGCTGACAGCCCGGCGAGGGCTGCCCCCAAGCCGCTGGCGAACACCACGACGCTGGCCTGGATGGTGTAATCGGTGCCGCCTTGGTCGGGATCGCAGGCGTCCATCATCGCGGTGAACAGGGCGGCGGTGGCCATGGAGCCCACAACGCTGTCATAGACGGTGATGCCGTAGAGCGTCTGCATGTCGATGCGTCCCCACCAGGCCGGAAGCAGATAGATGGCCACTCCGCTGGCTTGCAGTACGCCAAACCAGATCAATGCCTGCCGCCGGCCCAGGACTCCGGTCAGCCAACCGCCGAGCAAGGCACCGACCAGGCTGGCGAGTGAGCCGGCCAGGCCGAGCATCCAGCCAATTTCCTTCATGTCCATGCCGAAGTCGACGAACATTGGAGTGATGATGCCGCCGCCGAGCTGTTCTCCGGCCTTGAACGCGACCAGCAGCGCGAGCCATGTGGTCATGCCCGGCCGCTGAATCAAGTCACGGGCCAGCGCCAGCCACTGCGTTCCATCCGTGTCCGGAGGGGTCACGGGCTCGCGGTAGACCAAGATCGGAATCGTCGCGACGCCCAGCACCGATGCCATGACCAGAAAGGTGCGGCTCCAGCCCAGATCTGCGTACAAGATCAGCAGGACACCGCCGCCGATGATCATGCCCAGGCGGTAGGCCGCAACCTGTACGCCGTTGCCCAGACCGCGCTCGGACTCGGACAGCAGTGACACCGCCAGCCCGTCGGTCGCGATGTCCTGGGTGGCGGCCAAGAAGTTCGCGACCAGCACGGCGCCCAGTACGAGTGGCAGCTGGCTCTCGGGGGTCAGCAGACTCACCAGCACCATCAGCCCGGCCGCGGCGACTTGCAGTGGCA
>CAYYHT010000855.1:0-896 GCA_964471355.1 uncultured Enterobacteriaceae bacterium | reverse complement strand
CCGACGCCCGAACCGCTGCCAGCCCCATTGATCCACAAAGGGCGCCCACAGGAACTTCAGCATCCACGGCATCGCCAGAAAACTGGTGAGCGAGATGGCGGTCAGCGAGACGTCCATCTCGCGCAGCATCGCTGGCAACGCCTTGGTGAAGAAGCCAAAGGGGAGGCCCTGGGACAGGTACAGACTCGTGAGCAGGGCGAGCTTGCCGGCAGTGCTGCGCATGGCCCCCTCCTAACTTGCTACTCTGCGGCCCTCGGAGTCTAGATGCGCCCTGTCCTTTTGCTGACCGTCCTTCTCTCGCTCGCTTGTGGTTCTGGAGACAAAGAGGCCACAACCACTGATCCGGTGGGTCCGGTCACCGAGCAGCCGGTGGCGCCTCCGACGACTCCGCCACCCGCCGAGCCCAAGCCCGCCTACGCCGCTGGCAAGGGGGCGGACTACAGCAACAAGTGGCTCATCATCTTGTCGTCCAAAAAGGAGCTCGGCCACCACCCCGAAGGGGCGGTAAAGCTGGCCGCATCGCAAGAGCCGCACACCCTGGCCACTCTGTCTTCGGCCGAGTTCAAGAAACTCTCGCCATGCTACGAAATCGTCGTTGCGAACTCGTTTACCGACCGAAAGGAGTCCATCGCCTATAGCCAGAAGCTGACGGCCATGGGCATCGACAACTACCCCAAGAATGCGGGCAAGTGGGTCGGCAAGCAGGACCGCATCGAGCAGTACTGCGCCGGAGAGCGGGACGTGGGCAGCACGGTCTGCCCCGGCGGAGCCCGCTGGATCGAGGCGTACCAGGGTCGCTACTTCGTGCACTTGGGGGCCGATGAGGTGTTGCACGAGCGCACGATGGCCGGTGCGGCCAAGCCCGTGCCCTTCGATGGCACCTCGACTTGGATCAC
>CAYYHT010000854.1:0-3216 GCA_964471355.1 uncultured Enterobacteriaceae bacterium | reverse complement strand
AGCAGGCATGAGTCGCGACGACGCCTACCGGAGAATCGAACAATTGGAGGCCGAGAGGACAGGAAGTTCAAAGGCCCGTTCCGTCCCGGGGTCTGTCGCAGTGAGGAGTCGGGTCGCCTGGTCGGATACCCTGCTGTGCTGCTCCCTCATCGAGGCACGCAGCTGTGAGCACATGCATCTCCCTGCCGAGAATCTTCCGAACGAGGCGTTGAAGCAGCTCTACAGCAGCTTGCTCACGAGCGAGGCCCGACACCACGTGACTTTTGTCGAGCTGGCGTGCCAAGTGCGCCCGCAGGAAGGAGTGGCTGTACGCCGCGCTTCGGAAAGGGATGTGCCACCGAGTGTCCGCGCCGGTCGCGGCATGTCATCGCCCGAGTGCCACCTTCGTCTTGCCCTGCAACAGGTCTGCGTGACGCCGCACGGCCTCCACCATGGCGTCGCGGAACAGCTTGAGGCGGGGGTTGCGTCGCAGATCCGGATGCACCAACACCCATACGTCGAAAACCGGGAGTGGAGGGCTGCAACGCGGCAGGTACGGGTCCCCCATGAAGCACGGCATGCGGGCGATTCCCATGCCGGCTGTCGCGGCATCACGTCGCAGGTGGGGGTCGCCGATCACAGAGCGGACGGGCAGGTCAGGAAAGGGTGTTCCGCGGACCCATTCAGACTGCGGACGGCTGCTCTGGGAGCCGATCCATCGCCCACATGCCGGGTCGCCATACACCGCCTGATGGGCCACCAACGCCTTGCGCCCAGCCAGGTTCTCATCGGGCTTGCGCCCTTCGGCGAGCACCCGAATCGCAATGTCTGCCTCCATGGCGCCCAGGTCTGCGAAGGCTGTCCCCGTCGCAATATGCAGCTCGATCTGTGGCCACTTCGCGGCAAACGCGGCGAAGTCCTCGGCAAGCAATCGGGCGACGGGCTCCGGCGCCGTCACATGAACCGGCCCGCGCAGCTCTGGGTCGGACGCCCGAGCTCTCCGCGCCAACCCCTGCATCGCCCGCTCGACTTCTGCAGCCGATTCGAACAGCGCTTGGCCGTGCAGGGTGGGATGCAATCCATCAGAACGACGATGGAAGAGAGCCAATCCCGTCGCAGCCTCGAGGGCGTCGAGTCGGCGTCGGACCGTGGGGTGAGACATCTCCAATTTGTCTGCGGCATCTCGGAAACTGCTCGCCCGCATCATGCCCAGAAACACACGCACATCATCCCAATTCAAGTCCATCGCGCGCATGTTTCACTCCTGGACCACTATGGTACAAAATCGGTTCTTCCGCCTACCGCATGCCGCCCCTATATTCGGCGGGAACAAGGGAGTTCATGATGACCGCCTCGACCGCCGCACTCGTCACTGGCGCCAATTCGGGTCTCGGCTACGCCGCCACCGCCGAGCTCGCCCGCCGTGGATTCAGCCGCATTGTCCTCGTCACCCGAAGCATGCAGAAGGGCGAGGACGCCAAAGTTCGCCTCGTGAAGGAAGTGGGGTCGGACCCCTTTGAGGTGGTCGCCGCAGACATGGGGGACTTCGCCAGTGTGCGCACCGCCGTCGGCCAACTCGAGGGGCAGGGCAAGCTGGACTATGTGCTGCTGAACGCTGGCTTGATGGGCTCTAGCGCCGTAAAAACCGCGGACGAGGGCATTGAGGTCGCCATGGCCGCCAGTGTGGTTGGCCACCACGTACTCACGAGCGAGCTGCTGAGCGCCGGGCTGATCTCAGCGAACGGCACCATCGTGATCGCCGGATCGGAAGCTGCCCGCGGCGACATGCCTACGATGTATCTGACGGACATCCCAGAGTTCGCCAAGGAGCACACCGGTGGCGATCGGGTCAAGGCCATCGACGCCCTGCTGCACGGGCGGGCTCCATATGTGTACAACAACGCCGCAAACTACGCGATGGTCAAGGTCTTCGTGGCGTGGTGGGCCGCTGAAATGGCCCGCCGTCTGCCCGAGGGCATGACCGTGTACGCCGTCTCGCCCGGCAACACCCCCGCGACGAATGCCATGCAACACCAACCCCTGCCGATGCGGATCATCATGGGCTACTTCATGGTGCCCATGATGCAGCTCATGGGCCTGACCCACTCCCTCGAGGTCGCGGTCGAGCGCTATCTTGCGCCGTTGACATGGGGTGCGGACCGCAGCGGTGAGTTTTGGGCCTCGAAGCCCGGCGCCGGTCACGCCGTCGGTCCCATCGAGAAGATGGTGCACTCGCACTTCCAAGACCGCGAGAGCGAAGAGGCACTCTGGACCGCGCTCGTCGCTGTCACAGGCGCCAACGTGGCCACAACGCGATCGGACCCGGTTACGGGTCATCCATAGTCACGAGACCAGCACTCTTCCCAGGATTGACTGCATGCGGTTCGCGAACCACCTCGCTCTGCTCTGCGTGCTCACCCTGTCTGGCTGCGGCGAGCCCGAGGAGAGCTTCGACAACCTCCCGGACTGCGTGGACGATCATGCCGCTCTGGGACAGTCCGAGGCCATCGCCCACTGCCTGGTGGACTTTCCCGACCTGCACCCCGACCTCGCTGACCAGGCGGCCTGCGTCGAGTGGGTCGAGGCCAACGGCGGCTACACCGAAAGCAGCGACGACGCGTGCGCCGACTACTTCGAGGAAGTCGACGCGGGATGATGGGCGGTGCACCCGCGCTGCTGCTCCTCATGCTGGCTTGCGTGGCGGAACCGACGCCCTCGGGCGCTACCTGTCCGCCCGACTCGGCCTGGACCTACGAGAACTTCGGTCAGCCGTTCATGGAGCAGTACTGCGTGCGCTGCCACTCCAGCGAGCTGCATGGCTCGGCGCGACAGGGAGCACCGCTGTACCACGACTTCGACAGCCTCGAAGGCATCATCGTGGTGTCGAACCACGTGGACGAATACACCGCCGCAGGTCCGGACTCGGTCAACGAGCGCATGCCTCCGAACGGTGAGCCTCCGTCCCTCGAAGAGCGGGAGAAGCTCGGCGAGTGGATTGCATGCGAGCGTGAGGCAACCGGCTGCAGGGCGCCTGAAGGACCTGGCTGACATTGAGTACCTGACCAAGGAATGATGGGCAGGCCGGTTCTCACCCCATCGATGCGGTGGGGATGCGAGGACAGGAACTGGCCCTTGGAGCGCGTCTTTGCCCGTCGCTTCCAGAACACGATGCGCGTCGTGCTGACCTCAAGACCTACGCCGAGAAGCTGTCACCGGAGCGTCACCACATCACAGGAC
>CAYYHT010000853.1:0-3221 GCA_964471355.1 uncultured Enterobacteriaceae bacterium | reverse complement strand
GGCGGGCCCTGTGGCTGATGGGCCGCACGGGAGCACACTTCGGGGGCGAGACATGGCATGGAGGCGTCCACATCCTTGGCTCGCCCCAGGGCCTGTTCGGCGTCGGCGCCGAGGTGGAGTACCTGTGGCTGCAGGGAAAAGACAACACTTCTCGCGGCGCCATTGCTCGCTTCAACGTGCTGGGCGGGCGCATTCCGCACTACCAACTGCAGCTGCTGTATACGTTCGCGGCAGAGACCTTCTAGACTACGGCCCAGATGAGACTCCCCTCCCTGCTCGCATTGCTGTTGTTCGTCGCACAGGCCGATGAACCAGACGTCGAGCCCGAGTCAGACGCGACCGACCTGCCCGCCGAAGAGGCGCAGCCCACACCGGCGCCAGCCCCGGCTCCAAAACCAAGCGCAGATCAGGTGCTGGCCAAGGCGACAACCCTGCTCGCTGAAGGCGACTACCTCGCGGCCCTCGACGAGGCGATTCCAGCAATCAGCGACTATCCGCACCGCGCCAGCTCGTTTGAGGCCGTTGCCAAGATCGCCGTCGACCAGCTACAGCGGGCACGGGACCGCGAAAATGGCATCGCGCCGCTGCCTCCCACTGCCTGGCAGGGACAGCAGCTGACCCATGACCCCAGGCCAATCAATCCTGGCTATCCGACCGCTGCCAGCAACTCCGCCTCTCCGGTCTATCCGCGGCGGCGCCAAGCCCCATCGGACGACCCTCGCGGGCCGATCTTGTTTGGGTTCGACCTGGGCATGCCCACGGGCGCACGCGTGGAATGGAAGGCCAAGGGAGCGGTCGTTGACGGCGTCGGCTTGCGAGTCGGCGCCAACCTGTTGGTCTACAGCAGCGTGTTCATCTCGCCGAACTTCCTGACCTATGTGGACTTTCAGAGCAACGGCAACTGGCAGTTCGAGATGAACGGCGGCATCGTGCTGTACTACTTCACGGCCTATCCGAGCTTCGGTTTGGCCGCTCAGTACGACCCTCCCGAGCCGCTTCAGGCCTCGCTTGGCGCCATGGTGGCGACCTACGGCATGCTGCAGCTCGACGTGAACGTCGGGTTCCTCTGGTAGCCCTCAGGGAGTCTCGATCGCCTTGATGGCTGCATCGACGTCGCCTTTTGCCATGAAGATGGCCGAACGGACGGCACCGATGCGTGGGTCACTGGGGTCGCGCACCTGCGCCAATGCGGCCCATGCGAGGGCTTGGTCCAGGTCTCCGTCGGTGCGGACGATGCAGTCCGCCAGCAAGATGGGGGGCTCGGCGCCTAGCCTGACCTCATCGGCCGCGATTCGAAGCGGAGCCATCGCTTCGGCGTACCGACCGACGGCGAACAGGGCCGCTCCATAGCTGCCATGAGCCGCCGGGTTGGTGGGGGTGCGCTGCACCTGCAAGCCGAAGTGCTCCGTCGCCTGCGGAAGGTCGCCGAGCAGTGCCAGCGTCGTGCCCAAGACAAAGTGCACGTCCTCGTTCGCCGGGTCGAGCTCTGCGACGCGCAGCAGGTCGTCGCGAGACCCCGTCAAGTCGCCCAGCTGCTGCCGACACGCGCCCCGGACCAACAGCAACGAGCTCTGTTCGGGGGCCTTGGCCAAACCTTTGGTCACTTGCTCAATTGCTGCGGCACAGTTGCCCTGCCTTCGCTCCAGCTCGGCCAGCCCGGCATAGGCGGATGGGTGACCCGGATTGCGCTCCAGTGCGAGGTTGAGCGTCGTCCGTGCGTCCTCCAGCTTGCCCTCCATGAGCAGCAGTTGCCCAGTGCGCACCAGCAGTTGAACGTCATCGGGTTGGTTCTCCAGCAGTGGCTGCAGTGCGGCGCGGGCACGCTCGGGGTGCCCCGCCTTTTCGTGGGCCAGGGACAGCAGATGCCTCGCGCCACCCACCCCAGGCCACTGCACCAAGAAGGCCTCGATCACCTCCACTCCCTCTGCAGGAGGGCGCGTGCGCGCCGCCACCACCATCGCTTCAAAGCGCTCGCTAATGTCGGGGTGGTCCTTGGGATCGGGCAGGTCCCGCCAGGACACGTTGCTATCGACGACACCGCCGCCGGACAGGTATCCCAAGGCCGCCAGCGCCTGGGTCAGGTCCGCATCGACCACCCCGGTCTGGCCCACATCACCCCTCGATACCCCAAGATGGTCCTGCTGCAGCGACGTCACCAGCTCGGTCTGGTCCGTCGCAAGGTTGGTGAGCTCGCCCGGGTCTGCCCGCCAATCGTACAGCTCGGGCCTCGGAGCTTGAATGGTGCGGTACCGGGCCGTCTGAACCGCACGAAGCTCTGAGAATCCAAACTGGCGACGGGGATACAGGGTCTCGGCGTACACCACCCGATCGGGGTCGATCGGCCCCAGCAAGTCAACGCCATCAATGGACGGCAGGGCCGGCGCCTGGGCAAGCCGCAACAGCGTCGGCGCCACATCGACCACCGATACCGGCCCTGGCATCACATCGGGGGTGACACCCGGACCAGAGAGCAACAACGGTACGCGCGTTGTCGAGCGGTACAGGAACTGGCCATGGGTCTGTTCGCCGTGCTCACCTTGTCCCTCTCCGTGATCCGCCACCACCAGCACCCATGGCTGGCGCTGCAGCTCATCAAACACGGCCAACAGCTGCCCCACAGCTGCATCGGCGGCCGCTACCTCAGCCAGGTAGGGGTCGGGCACCGTCGATGCGTAGGGTTCAGGGGCCTCGAGGGGCTGATGTGGGTCGTACAGATGCATCCACAGGAACAACCGCGCGTCTCTCGGCTGACCACGGAGCCACTTCTGGGCACGCCCGGACACCACATCACCGGTCCACTGGGCCACGGTCATGGGTTCCGAGCCGGCCCGCGTCAGATCAAAGCCATCATCATAGGTGTCGAAGCCCTGATTGAGGCCGAAGACGCCGTCGAGCACCACCGCGCCGACAAAGGCACCGGTCGTCCAGCCATCGGCCTGCAGTTGCTCGGCGAGGGTCCGGTGTTCGGGCTCGAGCAGAAATCCGTTGTTGTCCCGCACCCCATGGTGATCCGGGTCTAGCCCAGTCATCATTGAACTGTGGGCAGGCAGGGTCAACGGCGTCGTCGTCTGCACCTCGTCGACACGCAGCCCTCGGGCCGCCAGCTCGTCGAGATGCGGCGTGACCGAGGGCACCCGGCCATACGCACCAAGCGCGTCGGCACGGGTGGTGTCCAGCGTAATGAGCACGATGGCCGGCGCCGGGGGCGGCGGCGGCGGCTC
>CAYYHT010000852.1:0-3225 GCA_964471355.1 uncultured Enterobacteriaceae bacterium | reverse complement strand
TTGCTGCACATCTCCATCGGTGATGACCGCAATGATGCGCTTGCGGCGGGCGTCGACCGGCAAACCAAGGGCCTCCCCAAACACCGCATCGGGCGAGGCACCGCCATCGGCCACCATTCGGCGCAGCTGCGCATCCAGGCGATGTCGACCTGCCACATCCACCGCAATCGGTTTGTTGCCCAACAGCCCCTTGGGTTGGCCATAGGTACCGATCCAAGTCCGTTCAAAAGACGCCATGCCATCGGTGACTCGTTCGATCACCTGCCGAGCCTGCTCAAGAGGAATGCCCTGCATCGAGGTCGAGTTGTCGACCAACCACAAGATCTCCCTGGAGCGCCCCTCGGCCAACGCATGGGGGGCGGGCGCAAAGCTCACCAACAGATGATCCTCCTGCCGAAAGGCCGCCGCTCGAGGGGTCAGGCCCGGGATCTCCCAGAAGAGCTCCACGTCTTGATCTCCTGCGGCCGCTTCGGCAAAGAAGGTCACCTGCCCGTCATCGGCGAACACCTCCGCGCCACCGTCGTTGCTCCAGAACACCGCGTCGGCGAATCCGGTGCTGACGTGAATGGCCACGTCGGAGCGCACAGCAAACGCCTCAGCGCCCAGCGGTACGCGGACCGATGCGACTCCCCCGACATGTTTGACCTGCCAGTTGGCACGGTCCTGCACCACTGCCTCACCGCCGGCCCCATCGGCGTACACCCTCTCGATGACCACGTCGGCGACGGTGCCCACCACCTCGACGTCATAGGCGACGGACTGAAGTTGCTGGGCCTGAGCTGTCCCGACACACAGCTGTGCCAGGGTGAGAATGGGGAGCATGAATGGGCTGACCCGGCCGCGGCGGCGGCGTTCCCCGATGTAAGTCGCGGTGTAAGAATCGCGGGTTAGCATTGCCCCGATGAACGGAGGCAGGGTGGAGCTGGAGCCCGGCACCAAGATCGACGGCCGCTACACAGTCGAAGGCATTCTCGGCGAGGGCGGCATTGCCACGGTCTACCGCGTCAACCAAAACCAGCTCGACCGCAAGTGCGCCCTCAAGCTGCTGAATACGTCGTCGGGATCGGTCCGCGAGCGGCTCATGCAAGAGGGCAAGGTGATGGCCACCCTGCAGCACCCCAACGTCGTCAACGTGATCGATGTCGTCGATGTCGACGGCGATCCCGGATTGGTGATGGAGTACATCCCCGGCGAGACCCTGCGCCACCTGCTGAACGACCGACGCTTAGCTCTAGCCGAGGCCCTGGGCCTGATGCGAGGCATCACCCGAGGCGTCGCCGCTGCCCATGCGCACGGGCTGGTGCACCGCGACCTCAAGCCCGAGAACATCCTCATTCAGACGACCCGCGAAGGCCGCGTACCCAAGGTCACCGACTTTGGGCTGACCAAGGTCCTGGACTCGGCCCACGACGAAGCGGGGCTCGAGAGCACGCCGGGCCTGTTGCTGGGAACACCGGCATATATGGCGCCCGAGCAGATTGCCGACAGCAGCGATGTGGACTTGCGCGCCGACATCTTCAGCCTGGGAGCCATCCTGTACGAGATGGTGACCGGACGGCGCTGCTTTCAGGGAAACACCAAGAATGAGATCTTCGAGTCCATCCAGGCTGGCGAGTACATCGGGCCGCGCAGCCTGGCCAAAGACCTGCCCGACGGGCCGTACAACGCCATCGTTGGTGCCCTGCACATCGACCCTGAGCAGCGCACCCCCAACTGCGAATACTTGCTGACCCTGCTCGAAGGACACTCTCCAGAAGAGGAGGCCACCGTCCTGCGCGACAAAGCCGCCATCGCCGGAGCCATCGACAGTGCCGACCAAACCCTGGTGCAGAAGTCGTTGAGCAGCCTCGACGGCCGCAAGCTGACCCCCGCCCCAGCACCGCCTCGCCAGGCCACCCACCCAGCCTTGTGGGCCGCTGCTGGCTTCGGGGCAGCCGCCGCCATGGGCCTGGTGGGCTACCTCGTGATGGGCACCTAGAGCACCGATCAGGTAAAGCGCAGCTTCGCCTCCCTGGGCGGTCTTGGTCCACGACGACGTCTCTCGTCGGTCACGTGCTGAAGCCGGACTACAGCTTGCTGTCGGCGGTGCTCACACCCCACACATAGATGCCGTTCAAGACCAGCGCAGCATTCGAGGCGAGTGCTCCGTGAAAGCGCAGCTCTGGCCACTTGATGGACACTGCAGCCGCGATGAGGAACACGATGGTGCAGGGCAACATCCACGGCACGACCAACAGGCCGTACATCAAGGCCAGGATGACCCACAGCAACTGGCGAACCGCGAACGCCAGGGCCGGATCGGCGCCCCAACCGTAGATGCCGACATCGAGCACCGTCTGGGCGACGGGGATCGAGAGCAGGAAGAGCAGCGAGCGGCGGTTGAGGTCGGTCTTGGACAAGCTGTCTCTGGCCCACACGCCCAATACGGCGACGGTGATGAAGAGGAAGGCTGAGGACTCGGCCTGGCCCTGCCATGTGGGCCGCTCGATGTAGAACATGCCCACAAGCGGCATGATGACCCACAGCACGCAGACGACACCCAGCACAAACGCCCGGGTGCGCATGCCGACCAGCGGATCGAGGTTGCGGCGCATCGCCTCGAGCTCGGCGGCCTCGGCTTGCAGCTCGGCGGCGAGCTTCTGAACCGAGGCGACGAGCTCTTGGGGCGGGGTCTCGAGCTCGGCGAGTGCCGCCTGGGCCGGTCCGAGCATGCGACGACGGACAGCGTCCCGGGCTCGAATGAGGTGGGCGTCCCGCAGCGCGCCCGCAGCCATTTCGTTTCCAGACCACTCGCGGATCGCCTGGCGGCATCCAAAGGTCGTCGCTGAATACAGCGACTGGATGTGGTCGGGCTCCGACTTCATGGCCACACTCGCCTGCAGCTGCACCAGGGTCGTCATGGCCTCTTCGGTCAGCGCCAGCGAGCCCCGCCGCTCCAGAAATTGCACAACCTGCTTGGCCATGGCCTCGGCGGAGGCAAATCGGTCGGCGGGGTCTGCCGACAGCGCCACGGCGATGATCTCGCCGAGGGCCTCGGGGGTGGCCTCGTCGAAGGTCGGGATGAAGTCGCCAATGCCCAGCAACAGCGCCTGCAGGTCATTGCCACGGTGTGGGGCCTCGCCGGTGACAACGGCGTAGAGCGTCGCTCCTAGCAGGTAGACATCCGTCCGCTCGGAGAGCGCTGCACCATCGGCCAGGGCCATCTCAGGGGCCATAAAGCGCGGC